>NZ_JIAK01000011.1 GCF_000620765.1 Desulfovermiculus halophilus DSM 18834 | reverse complement strand
TGGCCACCTCGGAAGAGGTCACGGCCACGGTCCGGTCCGTGGCCGAGTCCATGGGCAAGACCCCGGTGGCCTGCCGGGACGTGCCCGGGTTCGTGTCCAACCGGGTGCTGATGGTCATGCTCAACGAGGCCCTGTGGGAGCTGTACGAGGGTGTGGCCGCGGCCGAGGGGATCGACCAGATCATGAAGCTGGGGATGAACCACCCCATGGGTCCGCTGGCCCTGGCCGACCTGATCGGGCTGGACACGGTCCTGTCCATCCTGGAGGTCCTGCAGGACGGCTACGGTGATCCCAAGTACCGGCCCTGCCCCCTGCTCAAGTCCTATGTCAACGCCGGCTGGCTGGGCCGGAAGAGCGGCAAGGGAATCTACGACTACAGCTGAGTCGGTCATAACGCCTGCGCAATACGCATTGTGCAGGCGTTTTCAGTTGGACGGCGAACGTGCCCGCTGCGTATGCCTGCCGGGATATCGGCCGTCCGAACAGGACGGGCCGGCATTAAGTGGGCCTGATCCGGAAAAGCTCAGGGAATCGATAATTTGTACGCAGGAGAAGAGCAATGTATTTTGCCAAGGAAGTGCTGGATCAATGCAGCAGTCTGCGCGTCCAGTGGGAAGACCAAGTCCGGCGCCTGATCAATCGGAAAGGGGAGCGCAAAGAGGTTTTCTCCACTGTTTCCGATCATGAGATCAAGCGCCTGTATACTCCGGAAGACATATCCGAGCTGGACTTTGAACGGGATCTCGGGTTTCCCGGCCAGTTTCCGTTCACCCGCGGGGTGCAGTCCACCGGCTATAGAGGCCGACTGTGGACCTACCGGATGTTTTCCGGAATGGGCACGGCCAAGGATACCAACGAGCGGTGGCACATGCTCCTGCGCGAAGGGCAGACCGGGCTGAGCACGGCCTTTGATTTCCCCACCCTCATGGGCTACGACACGGACAGTCCGAAGGCCCTTGGGGAGTGCGGCAAATGTGGGGTGGCCATCGATACCCTGGAGGATTTTCAGATCCTGGTGGACCGCATTCCCCTGGACGAAGTCACCACCTCCATGACCATCAATCCTCCGGCCTCGGTCATGTGGGCCATGTACTGCGCCTGCGCCGAGCAGCAAGGGGTGTCCCTGGACAAGATCGGGGGCACGATCCAGAACGACATGCTCAAGGAGTTCATCGCCCAGAAGACCTTCATGCTTCCCCCCGAGGCCTCCATCAAGCTGATCAGCGATACAGTGGAGTTCGGGACCAAGCATGTTCCCCGCTGGAACACCATCAGCATCAGCGGATACCATATCCGGGAGGCGGGTTCCACTGCGGTCCAGGAGCTGGCCTTCACCCTGCGGGACGGCATGGCCTACGTGGAAGACGTCATGGAACGCAAGGGGCTGCACCCGGATGAGTTCGCCCCTCGCCTGTCTTTCTTCTTCAACTCGCATATCGATTTTTTCGAAGAGCTGTGCAAGATGCGGGCGGCCAGGAGGATCTGGGCCAAGGTCATGCGTGACCGGTACGGGGCCAAGAATGAGCGGTCCTGGTGGATGCGCTTTCACACTCAGACCGCGGGCTGTTCCCTGACAGCGCAACAGCCGTACAACAATGTGGTCCGAACCGCCCTGGAGGCTTTGTCCGCGGTCATGGGCGGCACCCAGTCCCTGCACACCAACTCTCTGGACGAGGTCTGGTGCCTGCCCACGGACCATGCGGTGCAGATCGCCCTGCGCACCCAGCAGATCATTGCCGAGGAGACCGGCGTGGCCAACACCATAGACCCCTTGGCCGGTTCCTATTTTGTGGAGAAGCTGACCAATGAGATGGAAGAGCAGGCCTGGGAATACATCGAGAAGATCGATTCCATGGGCGGGATGCTGGCGGCTGTTGAGCAGGGATATCCACAGATGGAGATTGCCGATGCTGCCTACAAGTACCAGCAGCAGGTGGAGTCCGGAGAACGGGTCATGGTGGGCGTGAACAAGTATGTGACTGAAGAGGCTGAAGAATGTCCCATCCTGGACATCGACGAAGCGGTGGAGCAGAGCCAACTGCAGCGCTTGAACGAGATCAAGCGCAAGCGGGACGACAAGGCGGTCAAGCGGGCCCTGGACGAGGTGCGTACAGCTTGCAAAAAGGGTGACAATGTCATGCCTCCCTGCATCGAGGCGGTCAAGGCCCTGGCCACGGAACAGGAGATCTGTGACGTCTACCGCGAGGTATACGGCGAGTATCAGGATCCGGGATTGTTCTAATCGAGCAAAGAGGTGACGAGAATGGCTGACAAGACGCTGCGGATATTGGTGGCCAAGCCGGGATTGGATGGACATGACCGGGGGGCCAGGATCCTGGCCCGGGCCTTTCGGGATGCCGGATTTGAGGTGGTCTATACCGGGTGCCATCAAACCCCGGAACAGATCGTCAATGCCGCCTTGCAGGAGGACGTGGACTGTGTGGGCCTGAGTTGTTTGTCCGGGGCTCACAAGGCCTTGTTCCCCAAGGTTGTGGATCTGCTCAGAGAGCAGGGAGCGGATGATATCGTCGTCGTGGGCGGGGGCATCATCCCCAAACAGGATATGCCCTACCTCAGGGAACGGGGCGTGCAGGAGATATTTACTCCGGGCACGCCTTTGGAAGACATCATCTCCTGGGTTAAAACCAATGTTTCGCCCAGGGACGAGCTGTAGAGCGGCTGGATCATGAATAAGGGGACGGTATTGGCTGAACAAACGCATACCCCAGCGCAGGGACCAAACACAACAGACCGGATCGTGGAACGGATCAGAAACGGTGACGTCCGGACCGTATCCAGGCTGATCCGGAATATTGAGGACAAGAATCCAAGAGCCACTGAGTTGATCAAAAGCCTGTTCCCCCTGACCGGCAGGGCCCATGTCATCGGTCTGACCGGAGCTCCGGGAGCGGGCAAGAGTACCCTCAGCGACGCACTGATCACCAACTACCGCAAACAGGGGAAGACCGTGGGCGTGCTGGCCGTGGATCCGACCAGCCCGTTCACCGGGGGTGCGATCCTCGGGGACCGGGTCCGGATGCAGAAGCATGCCGAGGACAAGGGTGTGTTCATCCGCAGCCTGGCCACCCGGGGTGCCCTGGGCGGACTCTCCGATGCCGTGGACGAGGCCATCCATGTCCTGGATGCCATGGGCAAGGATATCATCCTGGTCGAGACCGTGGGCACCGGCCAATCCGAGGTGGACATCATGAACAACGCCCACTCCATCCTCCTGGTCCTGACCCCGGGAATGGGGGATGAGGTGCAGACCATCAAGGCCGGGGTCATGGAGATCGCCGACCTGTTTGTGATCAACAAGGCGGACCAGCCGGGTGCTGCCAAGCTGCTCAACGAGCTGACCCGGGCCCTGGATATGGCCGACGGCTTCCGGTCCGGATGGAGGCCTCCGATCCTGACCGTGGAGAACCTGGCCCAGTCTGAACCTTTTTTGGCCAAGGTGGATCAGGTCCGGTCCAAGATCGATGAACACTATGAGCTGCTGCGGGACAGCGATGTGTTAAAGGAACGGGAGCGGAGAAAGGCTGGAGTGCAGCTCAAGCATGCCCTGGACAGCGGCTTGGTGGACAAGGTGGTCGAATCCTTGCATGAAAGTGGAAAATGGGAGGAAATGCTCACGGCTTTGGCCGGAAAGCAGAGTGATCCCTATTCCCTGACCGAGGACATTGTGTCCCTGGTCTGCGCCGAGGACTGGAGGCAGCGGCTGAATGCAATGCCTATTACCGCCGACAGGAGAGAGAAAACATGAGCTATGAAGCGATTCGCGTGGAAGTGGACGAATTTATCGGCACCATCACCTTGAACAGGCCCGAGAACCTGAATACCTTCAATACCCCTCTTGCCCGGGAATTCGCCCAGGCTCTGCAGGAGCTGGAGGATGACCAGCAGGTCCGGGTGGTGGTGGTCAAGGGAGAGGGCAAGGCCTTCTGCGCCGGTATCGATATCACTGAGCTGGAAGGCAAAGAGGCCGTGGACTATTACGCCTGGGTCCAGCAGATGGAGGAGATGAGCCTGATCATTTCCCGGATGGGCACCCCGGTTATCGCCTCGGTCCAGGATCTGGCCGTGGCCAACGGGATCGGTGTTGTGGCCTCAGCTGATCTGGCCATTGCCGCCGAAGGGGCCAGGTTCGGGGCCACTGCGGTGAATGTCGGGCTGTTCTGCATGGGCCCGGCCGTGCCCCTGGCCCGGAATCTGGGCCGGAAAAAGGCCCTGGAGCTGGTACTGACCGGAGACATGATCGATGCGGACGAGGCCTATCGGATCGGCTTGATCAACAAGATAGTGCCCAAGGATGAGCTGGAGGCGGCCACCCAAAAGATGGCGGCCAAGATAGCGGCCAAGAGCCCATTGGCGGTGCAGATGGGCAAGAAGTCCTTTTACCGGATGGAAGATCTGGACTATGCGAGCGCCTTTGAAATGGCCAACAACCATTTTGCCTTGCTCTGCTCGACCCAGGACGCTCATGAAGGGGTCAGTGCCTTTCTGAACAAGCGCAGCCCGGAGTGGAAGGGGCGGTGATACAGAAGACAGAGGACAGAAGACAGAGGGCAGAAGACAGACGTCAGACGTCAGAGACCAGAGGTCAGTGGACAGTAGACAGTGGACAGTGGTTAGAAGTCAGAGGTCAGAAGACAGAGGTCAGAAGAGAGAAGATAGAGATCAGACGTCAGTGATCAGAGGTCAGAAAAAAGCAGGAAGAAACACCCCCCAACCCCCCTCAAGGGGGGACGGAGGGAGGTCAGTTGGGGGCTGCATTTTGGAACCCGGGCGTTCCTTGAGTCGGATCATCGGTTGAGCAAATTGTGGAAGAGCTTGATTTTCCGGACTGTACCCGGAGCCCGCGGTTTCCGTCCCCCCCTTGAGGGGGGAATCCAAGGGGGGTGTTACTTCTGCGGAGGTCCGAGGTCCAAGGCTTAATGAGCAAGGCGAACAGAGAAGTAATCCCCGAATCAGAAGACAGACGTCAGAGGCCAGAAGACAGACGTCAGTGATCAGAGGTCAGAAAAAGCAGGAAGCAACACCCCCCAACCCCCCTCAAGGGGGGACGGAAAGAAGGCGGGAGTCGGAGGTCTGTTGTCTGTGGTTGGCCTCCGGCCTGAATCCGACGGGTCGGGTGAAGGGGCGAATAATCATTCGCCCTCTCTGGGCTGGCAAGATGCCCCGGGTCGGTGATTTGGACGGTGCAGTCTGCTGGCCTTTGTTCTCTTGTCCGAAACGCTGGTCAGTGAAGCGGTCGGCCTCTCGGAACGTGTTCATGTGTTTCATCATATGATTAACAGGTGTTGTTAGTAATCACAAAGGAGGGCTCAGATGAGTATGGAACAGGTCTATAGGGACGTGATGCAGATCAATGTCACAGACGACATGGAGAAGCGGAAGGAAGCGGCCAAGTCCTTTTTTGAGCGTCTGAACTACATGGACAAGCCGGAGTATTTCAACTGGGCCTCCGAGATCTTCGAGGGGCTGCACGTCAAGGAGCAGGGGGACAAGCCGGCCTTGATCTGGGCCGATCTGGAATCGGACCAGGAACGCAGGTTCAGCTACAAGGAATTTGCCGCCAACGGGAACAAGGTCTTGAACTTTTTGCGGAAAAATGGAGTGGAACAGGGCCACAACCTGTACATGATGATTCCCATTGTCCCCGAGACCTGGTTCGTCAGCTTTGCCGCAGTCAAGGGCGGGCTGATCGCGGTGCCCACGGCAACCAGCATGACAGTGCGGGAGCTGAAGTTCCGCTTTGAGACCTATTCCCCGGATGTGCTGGTGGTTGACGAGGATTCGGCAGGGGTCATGGACGAGGCCTTGGCCGACACCGGCACCCAGCCCAAGGTCAAGATCGTGCTGGGCAGCAAAGACGGATGGACCAGCTACTCCGATCTGGCCAGTGAGGACGGCCAGGCGGAGCCGGCCAAAACCAAGTCCGACGACCTCCTGTTCTGCTTCTTTACCTCCGGGACCACCGGGCTGCCCAAGCGGGTCGGACATTCGGCAATGTCCTATCCTGTGGGGCATTTGTCCACAGCGGTGATGATCGGTCTGCGGCCGGACGATGTGCACCACAACCTGAGTGCTCCGGGGTGGGCCAAGTGGGCCTGGAGCTCCTTCTTTGCCCCTTTGAATGTGGGTGCAACCGCCACGGGATTTAACTTCAAGGCCTTGAATGGCCCCAAGTACATGGAATTTATAGATAAGTATGAAGTGACCACCTTTTGCGCCCCGCCGACTGCCTGGCGGATGTTCGTCGGTCTGGATCTGAGCAAATACAGCTTCAAGTCCCTGCGCTGTTCCGTGAGTGCGGGAGAGCCCCTGAACCCGGAAGTCATTCAGCAGTGGAAGAAGTATGCCGGCACTGAGATCCGGGACTTTTACGGCCAGACCGAGTCTACGGCCATGATCGGGAATCCGCCCTGGATGGAAGGCAAGATGCGCTTCGGTTCCTTCGGCTATCCGTCCTACATGTATGATATTACCCTGGCCGACGACGAAGGGAACGAGATCACCCAGGTGGACGAAACCGGTCATATCGTGGTTCGTCTGGACCGGTGGCGGGCCATCGGCCTGTTTACCGAGTACATCGGCAATCCGGAAAAGATGCGCAACATGTTTGTGGACAACTTCTACTATACCGGGGACCGGGCCTGCTTCGACAAAGACGGTTACTGGTGGTTCGTGGGCCGGGCCGACGACGTGATCAAGTCTTCCGACTTTCGGGTCGGCCCCTTTGAGGTGGAGAGCACCTTGGTCGAGCATCCGGCGGTGGCCGAAGCGGCTGTTGTGGGCAGTCCGGATCCCAAGCGCTATCAGCTGGTCAAGGCCTACGTCATCCTGTCCAAGGATTACGAGCCGTCCAGGGATCTGGCTTTGGAGCTGTTCAAGCACAGCATCAACATCCTGGCCAAGTTCAAGATCCCCAGGATCATCGAGTTCGTGCCCGAGGTACCCAAGACCATCAGCGGCAAGATCCGGCGCATTGAGCTCCGGGAGCAGGAAGTGAAGAAGAAGGATGAAGGGTCCGGGCGCGGTGAGTTCGAATACTTCTACCAGGACTTTCCTGAGTTGAGCTCCAAGAAGTAACCCGGGGCAAGCCTTTTCATCGTAAAGGCGAATCAGAGTCAGACGGCCGGGCATCCGGTGCCCGGCCGACATCTGCGGGATTTGGACCTCGTACGGCTGGCGGCAGTGAACCTGTGCAATCCATTGAGGAGGGGAAAATGGTAGAGCCTTCTGCGATTATTCATGCATCGATGAACACTCTGTTGTGGGAAGCAGCCATCATGACCGTTTGTATCGGTTGTGTCGATTTGGGATGGGGCAAGAACGATCCCCGGGATCTGGGGATTGTTCTTCTGGCTGGCGCTCTGTTGGAAACCATCGCCTTGTGCTTTGTTCTGGCCAACGGAAACGCCTTGGATGCCACCATTGCCGCAGCATTTATTCTGGCGTTGTGGTATTTGGGATTCGCCATGACCCTGGGCAAGACGAACCGCCTGGTCATGGTCCATGCCAATATGCTCACCGGTCTGTTGTTCTTTCTGTTTACCGTCTGGGCGGCCCTAAACGCCCATGTCTTCCTGGCCATAGCCCTGGGCCTGCTGGTCCCTGTTCTGTGGGGCGGAAGCTGGGCCCACTATACCGGCAACGCCAAAGGGGCCAAGATTGCCGGTATGGCCGCCTTTACAGATGCTTTTGTGTTTACCTTTATGGCCTTTTGCGGGGCGATTGGAATTCATCTGCCCTAATTCTGTCCGTCCTGGAGGCCAGGACGAGAGTCTGTTTGTTCTTTGTACCCCTAATGGGTGGGAAATGTTTTAGCATTGCTCTCCCATTAGGAGACCCGCCTGTGGCGGGACTCGCGCATGAAGCAAGCGGGAATGCATTTCCCGCGCAGCTTCAGTGCAGCTGGCAAAAAGGAAACAACTTTTTGCCCTTATTAATACGAGAGGTCCAAGTCCATGTCATTTCTTGTCCCTTGCATCAAGGGACGAAAATGACCAAAAAAAACGCCCGCGGAAGCGGGCGTTTTTTTTACTCTTCGACACAGAAAGTGGGCTAACAGAAGAGATGGCAAACTCCAAAGATCCACAGGCTACGTCGAAGACCCTTTTTTTGAGGCTACTGCTCCTGGAAGGGCATATAGATTTCTACATCCCCGCCCCCGCTGCGCTTGATCTGGGCTTGGGGGTAACACTTCTGAAAGACATGGATCATGTTCGTGTTCTCGGTCAAAACTGTGGCCGTGAACGCTGAGTACTTGTTTTCCTTGGCGATCATCTCCAGGGTCTGAACCAGGTAGGTCCCTATGCCCTGGTTCTGGTACTCTTCCTTGACCACAAAGGCCACCTCGGCCGTGTCTTCCTCAGCCTTGGCATAGGAGCCGATGGCCACGATCTCTTTGTGCTTGCCCCGCTGGACCAGGCCGATGATGGTCATGTTTTTCCTGTAGTCCACCGAGGCCCACTGCTGCTGGAGCATCTCCCGGGAAAAGACCTTGCGCATGTTAAAGAACCGGTAGTAGACCGTGTTCTCCTGCAGGGAATAGTAGAAGTTGCGGGAGGCGAACTCGTCGGAGGGGAGCAGGGGCCTGAACTCCACATCCTTGCCGTTGGGCAGATTGAGATAGGTCTTGTAGTTTTCCAGGAAGATCAAGTCCTGCTTGGTCGGCGGAAGCTGATCGTTGAAGATGTAATGCCGTTTCTTGGCTTCCTGGATGAGCTCTTCGCGGAACTTGGGATGGGCGATCTGGGCCAGCTCCATGACCCGCTGATAGATCCCCTTGCCGTGCAGCTCGGCTATCCCGTACTCGGTGACCACGATGTCCACGTCCCCCCGGGTGGTGGCCACACCGGCTCCCTCGCTGAGATGGGGGACAATCCTGGAGACCTCGTCGTTTTGGGCCGTGGAAGGCAGGGCGATAATGGAAAACCCGCCCCGGGACATGGCCGCCCCCCGGATGAAGTCCACCTGGTCCCCGATGCCGCTGTAGAATAAATACCCCTTGGAGTCTGTGCAGATCTGTCCGGTCAAATCGACTTCCAAAGCGGAGCTCAAGGAAATCAGATTGTCGTTGCGGGCGATGACGTTGGGGTCGTTCACGAACTGTGAGGACCGGAAGTAGAACATGGGGTTGTTGTCCACGTAGGAATAGAGCTGTTCTGATCCCATGCACAGGGAGGCCACAACCCGGTCCGGGAGATAGGATTTCATCTTGTTGGTGATGATCTTTTGCTGCAAAAGGGGGAGAAATCCGTCGGTTATGACCTGGGTATGGATGCCCAGGTCCTTGTGGGAGGTCAGGTAGGGAAGCAGGGCGTCAGGGAGATGCCCGAAGCCGACCTGCAGGGTGCATCCGTCGTCTATGAGCTGGCTGACATAGGCGGCGATCCTTTTGACTATTTGTTCGTTTTTGGTCACATTGACCATCTCCACCAGGGATTCCTCGTGCCAGACCAGAGTGTCGATCTCGTCCACGTGCACAAAGCTGTCCCCCCAGGTCCGGGGCATGTTCGGGTTGACCTGGGCGATGACCGTGTCGGCGTTCTTCAGTCCGGCCAGAGTGATATCCACGGAGATGCCCAGGCTGCAGTAGCCGAACTTGTCCGGGGGGCTGACCTGGATCAGGGCCACATCCAGGCCGATCTGCTGGGAGTTGAAAAGGGCCGGAATCTGGGACAGGTAGGCCGGGATGTAGTCGATCTTCCCTTCAAAGGCCGCCTGGCGCATGTGCTGGCTGATGAAAAAGAGCTTGAGGGAAAAACGGCTCAGGAACGAGGGGTCGTTGACAAACTGGGCGCAGGTGGAGGAAAGCATC
Organism: Desulfovermiculus halophilus DSM 18834; assembly: GCF_000620765.1. Classification (NCBI taxonomy): domain Bacteria; kingdom Pseudomonadati; phylum Thermodesulfobacteriota; class Desulfovibrionia; order Desulfovibrionales; family Desulfohalobiaceae; genus Desulfovermiculus; species Desulfovermiculus halophilus. The sequence goes on along the minus strand of NZ_JIAK01000011.1, from coordinate 87,302 downwards.
TGATAGATGACGATGTCCTGGATGTTCATATCCTGGACCATGGCCCGGATCAGGGCTTGAGGTTCGCCGCATCCTGTGCCGATGAACACCCGGCTGCCGTTCTTGATGGTCTTGACCGCCCGCTCCGGGGGCAGGGTCTTGCCCTCGTACCGGGCCATGAAATCGTGCATGTTGCCTCCGTGTGGTCTCCTGGTTGTGCACAGAATGAGATTGGCTGAAGAACATGCCTTCGTCAAGATTGAGGATAAGGAGCATCTGAAATGGACGGAATGCATTATGAAGGGCATTGCATCCGGCCTCCGAGCGAGGCGGACAGCATCCTGCTGCAGGTTACTCTGGGCTGTTCACACAACAAATGCACATTTTGCGGCAGTTACAAAGACAAGCAGTTCAGGATCAAGGATCCGCGGATCATCTCTGAGGATATCGACTTCGCCGCCCGGACCATGCGCAGGCAGCGGCGGGTGTTCCTCATGGACGGCGATGCCCTGATCATCCCCCAGCGCAAGCTGGTGCCCCTTTTGGAGGAGATAAACGCCAAGCTCCCCTGGGTGACCAGAATCGGGGCCTATGCCAACGCCAAGTCCATCCGGAAGAAGACCGACCAGGAGCTTGCCCGGCTGCGGGAGCTCAAGCTGGGCATTTTGTATCTGGGTGCGGAAAGCGGAGACGACCGAACTCTGGCCGGGATACAGAAAGGAACAACGGCAAAGGAGCTGATCCAGGCCGGACATAAGGTGCGCCGGGCCGGGATCAAGCTGTCGGTCACCGTCCTTCTGGGTATCGCCGGAACCCAGAGGTCCCTGGAGCACGCCAGGGCCACTGGGGAGCTCTTAACGGCTATGAATCCGGATTATGTGGGGGCTCTGACGGTCATGCTCATTCCCGGAACGCCTCTGCATGCCGACTGGGAGCAGGGACGCTTCCACCTTCCGGATGAGCGCGGCGTGCTCATGGAGCTGCGGGAGATGCTGGCCCATACCGACCTGGACCGGGGACTGTTCATGGCCAACCACGCCTCCAACTATCTGCCCATCCGGGTCCGCTTTCCGGACCAGAAGGAGGAAACCCTCGGGCTCATCGACCGGGCCTTGGAGGGAGGAGTCCAGCTCAAGCCGGAGTGGATGCGGGCCCTGTAATCCCGGACCGAAGTGTTCGCAGGTCGGCAGGAGTCAAAGGCCCATTCCCTGATCCAGACCTGGAGGCCAGCAACGGGCCAAAGCGGCGCATGGTAGTGAAAAAAAGAACAAATGCCGTCCGGCGCCTGCTGAGGGCGTGAATGAGCTGGTTTTACTTCAAAAAATCTTTGACAGGGCACCCGAAATAAGGTAAACACTTTCCAGTTTGCAACAAATTTCACAAATTCCAGGGAGGCGGCATGATAGAACTCAACATCACCTTATTCATTCAGCTCGTCAATTTCCTGATCCTCCTGGCCCTGCTCAATTTTCTTATCTATAAGCCGATCCGCGGGATTGTCAAACAGCGCCAAGAGAAGATGTCCTCCGATCTCAGCGGGATAGAGGAGTTCAACGCCCAGGCCAGATCCAAACTGGACGAGTATCAGGCCGCATTGGACCGGGCCCGCCGGGAGGCCGGGGAGATCAGAGAGAGTTCTAAGAAGGAAGCTGTGGCCGAAGAAAAGGATATTCTGGCTGCCGCCGGAGAGGAAGGGAACAAGATTCTCACCGCCGCCCGGGATGATATTCAGGCCCAGAGCCAGGAAGCGCGCAAGGCGCTGGATCAGAAAGTGAAAAAGTACGCCAAGCAGGTCACGGACAAGGTTTTGGTCAAGGCGTAAACCCAGAATGCGAAGGGGGTGGAGCGTTGAATAAGAGGTGTTGGATTCTATTGGGCGCGTGCGTATGCGTGCTGACGGCTTCCCAAGCCCTGGCCGCTAGCGGGGGGAACGAGGCCGCGGCTTGGAAGGATTTTATGTGGCGGGTCCTGAACCTGGTCTTGTTTGTGGGCATTATCTACAAGCTGGCCGGCAAGCGGATCAAGGAGTTCTTTTCCGGACGGAAAGACTCCATCCGCAACGAGCTTCAGGAGCTGGAAAACCGCAAGGCCAATGCCGCCAAGGAGCTGCAACGGGTGGAAGACAGCATTGCCGGCCTGGAGCAGGAACGGCAGGCCATTTTGGACGAGGCCCAAAAGCAGGGCGAGGCGGCCCGGCAGGCCATCCTGGCCAAGGCCAATGAGGATGCGGAAAAGATTCAGGAGCAGGCCAGGCTGAAGGCTGAACAGGAAGCACAGTTCATGCTGGACAACCTGCGGGCCGAGATGGCGGATAAGATCATCGAATCCGCGGAAAAGATGCTTTCCGACAAGCTGACCAAGAAAGAACAGGAGAAGCTCGTTGACAAATATCTAACAAAGGTGGTGCTCAATTGAGGGAACAAGTCATTGCCAAAAGATATGCGCGGGCGCTGTTCGCAATCGGCCAGGAGCAGGGCGGCGAGGAGCTGAAGACATACGGTCAGCAGCTGGAGCAGCTGGCCGAGGTGATGCGCGAGGCCCCTCAGCTGGTCCGCCTCTTTCGAAACCCCATCATCCGGGTTGAGCACAAAAAAGGAGTGGTCACCGCGCTGCTGGACAGGCTGGAGATAGCCGGAACCGTTCGGCAGTTCTGCCTGTATCTGGCAGACCGGGAAAGGCTGGCCAACTTTTTGGAAATCCAAGAATATTTCAGCAAGCTGCTGGATGCCAATGAAGGGATCCTCCGCGGACGCCTGGTAACGGCCATTGATTTGACCAAAACCAAGCAGGATCAGATCACGAAGAAGCTGGAGAAGCAGCTCAAGGGCCAATTGGTCCTGGACTACGAGACCGACACCTCGATCCTTGGTGGGTTGGTCCTGAAGGTAGGGGACAGGGTGTATGATGCGAGCTTGCGGGCGCAGCTGGATCAGATGCGGGAAACCATCAAAAGAGGTGAGTAAGAGCCATGCAAATCAAAGCTGACGAAATAAGCCAAATCATTGAAGATCAGATTAAAAACTACGAACAAAAAATGGAGATGACCGAGACCGGTGTTGTCCTGTCTGTGGGAGACGGGATCGCCAAGGTCTACGGGGTGGAAAACTGCATGTCCATGGAGCTGCTGGAGTTCCCCGGCGGGGTCTATGGTCTGGCCTTGAACCTGGAAGAGGACAGCGTGGGCGTAGCCCTTTTGGGCGAAGACACGCACATCAACGAGGGAGACACGGTCAAGCGGACTGGAACAGTCTTTTCCGTTCCGGTCGGGGATGCAGTCGCCGGTCGAGTTGTGAATCCGGTGGGGACACCGCTGGACGGCATGGGGCCGATCTCCTCTCAGGACACCAGGCTGGTGGAGGTCAAGGCTCCGGGGATCATCGCCCGACAGCCGGTGAAGGAGTCCATGCACACAGGTCTCAAGGCTATTGACGCCATGACTCCCATAGGCCGCGGACAGCGTGAGCTGATCATCGGAGACCGTCAGATCGGCAAAACGGCCATTGCCGTTGACTCTATCCTGGCTCAGAAAGATACAGACGTGCACTGCTTTTACGTGGCCATCGGGCAAAAGAAGTCCACAGTGGCCCTGGTGGCCGACGTCCTTCGCCAGCACGGAGCCATGGAGTATACAACCATCATTTCTGCCACGGCCGCCGATCCTGCTCCTTTGCAGTTCATCGCCCCCTATGCCGGGTGCACCATGGCCGAGCACTTCCGGGACAACGGCAAGCATGCCCTGATCATCTACGACGACCTGTCCAAACAGGCCGTCGCCTATCGCCAGATGTCTCTGCTCCTGCGCCGTCCCCCCGGACGTGAGGCCTTCCCCGGGGACATTTTCTACCTCCATTCCCGTCTTTTGGAACGGGCGGCCAAGTTCAGCGACGAGTACGGCGGCGGATCCCTGACCGCGTTGCCTATTATCGAGACTCAGGCCGGAGACGTCTCCGCCTACATCCCGACCAACGTGATCTCCATCACCGACGGCCAGGTCTATCTGGAGCCGGACCTGTTCAACGCCGGATTCCGGCCGGCCATTAACGTGGGACTCTCCGTATCCCGGGTGGGCGGCAGCGCCCAGATCAAGGCCATGAAGCAGGTGGCCGGAACCCTGCGTCTGGATCTGGCCCAGTACAGGGAGTTGGCCGCATTCGCCCAGTTCGGATCCGACCTGGATAAGGCCACTCAGGAAAGGCTGGAGCGCGGGAAACGGATGATGGAACTTTTGAAACAGGATCAGTACCAGCCCATGCCGGTGGAAGAGCAGGTGGCCGTGCTTCATGCCGGAACCAAGGGCTTTATGGATGCAATCGCCGTGGATGACATCAAGCGGTTCGAGGGCGAGTATCTGGAGTTCCTGCGGGCCAGCAAGAGTGATCTCCTGGCCGGCATTAAGGAAAAGAAAGCGCTGGACGACGACCTGGAAGGCAGACTGCAATCAGCCGTGGAAGAGTTCAAGAAGTCTTTTCAGGCCTAGCAAAAGGGGTAATCCATGCCTTCACTGAAGGAAGTTCAAAACAAGATCGCCTCGGTCAAAAAGACCAAGCAGATCACCAGGGCCATGAACATGGTGGCCTCGGCCAAGCTGCGCAAGGCCCAGGACCGCATTGAACGATTCCGCCCCTATGCAGAAAAGTTTTACGAGATGCTGGGGGAAATGTCCGGGGGGGTGGAGGCGTCCGCGCATCCCCTGCTAGAACATCGGGATACGGTCAATACCGTCGGCATACTGCTCATGACCTCGGACCGGGGCCTGTGCGGGGGGTTTAATACCAATCTGATCCAGAAATCCCTGCGTATCGCCCGGGAGAAGGCCGCAGAAGGCAAGACGGTCGTCTTCTACTGCGTGGGCAAGAAGGCCCGGAATCAGATTCGCAAGCGGGAGTTCGATGTGGTTATGTCCCGCACGGACTGCATGGACGGCTTCGACTTCAGTTTGGCCAATGATCTAGGGACCGAGCTGATCAGCTCCTACGTCAATCAGGACGTGGACGAGGTGCATCTGGTGTACGGCGAGTTCCTGAGTGTGGCCAAACAGGAGCCCAAGGCCCTGCAGCTCTTGCCAGTGGTCCAGAGCGAGGTGCAGGAAGAGACAGAGGAAAGCGGAGCAACGGCCCAGTATATGTACGAGCCGTCGGTGGACGGCATCCTGGCCGAGCTTTTGCCGCGGTTTATCAAGGTGCAAGTCTATCGAGGACTGCTGGAGACCTCAGCAAGTGAGCACGCAGCCCGGATGACGGCAATGGATAATGCAAGCAGCAATTGCGACGATATGATTTCCAACTTGACGTTGGCCTACAATAAGGCCAGGCAGGCTGCGATCACTGCCGAGCTCTTGGATATCGTCGGCGGCGCTGAGGCACTCAAATGATAAAGGGGGCATGTAATGAGTCAGAATGTAGGAAAGATATCGCAGGTCATCGGAGCTGTCGTCGACCTGGAGTTTCCAGAAGGGAAATTGCCGAGCATCCGCAATGCAGTTCGGATCAAGGATCCCAGCCGCTCGGACCAAGATGAGCTGATCGTCGAGGTTGCCCAGCAGCTGGGAGACAATATCGTCCGCTGTATCGCCATGGACGCGACCGAAGGGCTGGTTCGCGGGATGGAGGCCGAGGATACCGGCGCCGCGATCACGGTCCCTGTTGGCGAGCCCTCTTTGGGCCGGATCCTAAACGTTGTCGGCCGCCCGGTGGACGAGGCCGGCGAGGTCAAGTCCGAGAACTATTACCCCATTCATCGTCCGGCCCCGACCTTTGCCGATCAGAGCACGGATGTGGAGCTGTTGGAGACCGGGGTCAAGGTCATCGATCTGCTCATACCCTTTCCCAAGGGCGGAAAGATGGGCCTGTTCGGGGGCGCCGGTGTGGGCAAGACGGTTATCCTGATGGAGATGATCAACAACATCGCCAAGCAGCACGGAGGGAAGTCCGTGTTTGCCGGAGTCGGGGAACGAACCCGGGAAGGAAACGATCTGTATCTGGAGATGAAGGAGGCCGGCGTCCTGCCCAACGCCGCCCTGGTCTACGGACAGATGAACGAGCCTCCGGGAGCCCGGGCCAGGGTCGCCCTGACCGCTCTGACCGCGGCCGAGTACTTCCGGGATGAGCAGGGCGAGGACGTGCTTCTGTTCATCGACAATATCTTCCGCTTCACCCAGGCCAACATGGAAGTGTCCGCTCTCTTGGGACGGATGCCCTCTGCTGTGGGCTATCAGCCCACACTGGGCACCGACCTGGGTGAACTGCAGGAGCGGATTACCTCCACTCAAAAGGGGTCTATCACCTCGGTTCAGGCCATTTATGTCCCGGCCGACGACCTGACCGACCCCGCTCCGGCCACCACCTTCTCCCATCTGGACGGGACCCTGGTTCTTTCCCGGCAGATCGCGGAGCTGGGCATCTATCCGGCGGTTGATCCCCTGGACTCCACCTCCAGGATTCTGGACCCCAATGTCCTGGGGACCGAGCACTATCAGACCGCCCGGCAGGTACAGATGATCCTCCAGAAATACAAGGAGCTGCAGGACATTATCGCCATTCTGGGCATGGAAGAGCTTTCGGACGAGGACCAGCTGACCGTGGCCCGGGCCCGTCGCATTCAGCGCTTTCTGTCCCAGCCGTTCCATGTTGCCGAACAATTCACGGGAATTCCAGGAGCCTATGTAAAGACTGAAGAAACTGTGCGGGCCTTTAAGGAAATCCTGGAAGGCAAGCACGACGATCTCCCGGAAAACGCCTTCTACTTGGTGGGCACAATCGAGGAAGCCAGGGAAAAGGCTGAAAAGATGCAATAATCAGCACTTAGGATGTGACTATGGCCAGTACAATACGCTTGGAGATAGTAACCCCGGATAAGCTGGTTCTGAGCCAAGACGTCGAATACGTCGGCGTTCCAGGCTTGATGGGCCAGTTCGGGGTCTTGAAGAATCACATCCCGTTTCTTTCAGCCTTGGCCATCGGGTCGTTGTATTACAGGACGGAAGGCAAGCTGCACTATGTGTTCCTGTCCGGCGGCTTTGCCGATGTGACCCAGGACAAACTGACCATCCTGGCTGAGAGTGCGGAACGGGCGGAGGAAATTGATGTCGTCCGGGCCAAGAAAGCCAAGGAGCGGGCTGAGCAGCGCCTGCAGCAGGAGCGGGACAAGATCAATGCCGCCCGGGCCGAGGCTGCCTTGAGACGGGCGATGCACAGGATCACAACCAGGGAAAAAGAAAGCTGAGTTCCGACCCGGGAGCAGCCCTGCGAGCATAGGGCTGCTCCCGCTGATATTTTCCATTGCCCGCAGGCCCGCGACGGGCTTTTTTGCGGGCCTCCCTGCCTTGTGCGGCACAGGCTGGAATTCCGCACACCTGCGGGCGGATATGGCCCGCCGAGTCCGCCATATCTCCCACATCAGCACAGTCCTGCCCATTATCCGCTCTTGCGTTGAGCCGGTGCTCTGATTATACTCGCCTTTTCCAAGCCGCCGCTGGAGGGCTTGAACCAAACCCGGGACAGGCGCGAGACCCATGCATACCATACGAGAAGCAGACAACGGCGCCGGAGTGACAGGAGCCGTGGTTCTGGCCGCCGGAAAGGGAACCCGGATGAAGACCGAGCAACCCAAGGTGGTGCACGAGCTGCTGCGCCTGCCCATGCTCTGGTATGTCCATCGGGCCCTCGGGGCGGTGGTGGACATTGACCGGCAGTGGACGGTGGTCGGCTATGGCCGGGAGCGGGTGCGCCAAGCCTGCATCGGCTATGGCGGACATTTTGTGCATCAAAAACGCCAACTGGGGACCGGGCATGCCGTTGCAGCAGCCTGGCCGGACGTCCGCCGGGCCGGCTGCGAGTGGTGCCTGGTGGTCAACGGGGACGCGCCGTTGATCCGGGCCGAAGCGTTGAGCGGGCTGGTGCAGAGCTGCCGGGAGAATTCGGCCTCCCTGGGATTTTTGAGCATTGAGCTGGACGAGCCGGATGGGTACGGCCGGGTCATCCGCCGAACCGATGGAACGGTGCGCGCTGTTGTGGAAGACAAGGATTTGTCACCGGCCCAGCGGGAGAGTGGGCTGAATGAGGTCAATGCCGGGGTCTACTGTCTGCATGTCCCCAGCATGGAGCCGTATCTGAATCAGTTGAGCCAGAACAATGCCCAGGGCGAGTACTATATTACCGAGCTCGTCGATTTGGGAGTGAACAACGGTGAGCTGGTGGTGGCCTCCAACGCGGGGCGGGACAGCAGCCTGCTGGGAGTGAACAGCCCGGCAGAGCTGGTTGCCTGCGAGTCTCTGCTTCAGAAACGGATCAACTCCGAGCTGCTGAACTCCGGGGTTGTCCTGCGCAATTCGGATCAGGTCCGGATATCCCCCCTGGCCGGGATTCAGCCTGGGGCGGAGATCACAGGGCCGTCCGAAATCTATGGAGCGAGCACAGTTGCTTCCCAGGCCTGGATAAGCTCCCATACCTGGCTGCAGGATGCTCATATAGGCCCCAAGGCCCGGGTCCTGGAGTTTTCCCACCTGGAACAGGCCAGGGTGGAGGCCGGATGCCAGGTCGGTCCATACGCACGATTGCGGCCGGGGACAGAGCTGAAGGCCGGGGCCAAGGTGGGCAATTTTGTGGAACTGAAAAAGGCTGTTCTGGACCAGGGGGCCAAGGCCAATCATCTCTCCTACATCGGGGATGCGCATGTGGGTGCCGAGGCCAATATCGGAGCCGGAACTATAACCTGCAACTACGACGGTAAAGCAAAGCACCAGACCGTGATCGGTCCCAAGGCCTTTATCGGGAGCAATACGGCCTTGGTTGCGCCGGTGCGCATAGGGAAAGAAAGCCTGGTGGGCGCAGGATCCACAATCAGCAAGGATGTGCCGGACAACACGCTGGCCGTTACCAGGGCCGCGCAGAGGCATGTGCCCCGAAGAAAACTCAGGGGCGGTGACGAGGAAAATTAGATGGATCTCATCGACCAGCTCGAGGATCGCATGGAGCGCCTGCTGCAGCGGGTCAGCCAGCTGGAAGAGGAGAATTCCAGACTGCAGTCAACGCTGGACACAGAGCGGCAAATAAAGGATGATGTCCTGAACAGGTTGGATCGCCTCTTGAAAAAAATACAAGAGGCGGATATATAGGACCTAATGCCGAGCTATAACGTACGCATTCTTGGGCAGGAGGTTTCGTTTAGAACCAATGCCGAAGAGGACAGGATTCGACACGCAGAGCAATTGATACAAGAGCGGTTCCAGGGGCTTGACACCTACGGATCGCGGGTCAGTAACGAAAAATTGCTTATTCTCGTTGCCTTGAGTTTGGCTGACGATTACATACAGACCCAACAGAGGCTGGAAGTGCTCGAGGACAAGGTCCGCCAGCTTCTGGAAAGAATGGATCAGGAAGACACGTCCGGGGACTGACCTCGGCAGGACGGTACTGGAGGTATGCCCTGGGGTTTTGGTGATTGCAGGAACCATTTTTGAGCCAACATCCTCAAAACGGGAGCAACTTCGCGCATCCTGTTGAGCATGCCCGAGCTTTTCGGGAAGCCTGATGGATGCCAAGATGCACCCACCTGGTACGCCAGGTTCAAGATGGCCTGCAACACGGACCCCCGGGGTTTGCTCTTCTCCCCAAAGACGGGTGCCGTTTCCTTCCTGGATCTTCTGCGTCCTGTATCCAGCCAGACATAAGTGAACTTCCAGGGCTTCCTGCCTGTTGACCGGCATATCCAGAACTGCCGGTTCCTGCTGTCTTCTCCAGCATTGGTCCGATTTCCCCCTCTTGTCCGAGTTCGCGTGGCGACCAGGCATCATCCCGGAGACCTATCCGGATGGTATCCGACGGTGGCAAAGGGGCAGCCCCCTGAACAAAGTCGGTTCTTCGAGGTAGCCTGTGGATTTTTGGAATTGGCCATCTCTTCTGTGTGCCCACTTTCGGCCCGGTATTTTCTAAGTCCCGCCAAAGGGGGATCCCTGCCCCCTCCAGGCACTCACATGATGGACATTGCCTTCAGGTGGACTGAGCATATCATGCATGTGAGTGCCTGGTTTCCCCCTTTTGGCGGGACCAAGAAAATGTGCGGGCCTGCCGCTTACGGCACACAGAAGAGAGGCCAAACTCTTAGGTATGCAATTCCACTTTCTGTGTCGAAGAACCACAAATTCCGACGGGGTACCGTTTCCTTCAGAGGCGGGATGGATGCCTGAGCACATGCGTATCCGCTGTGCGCTTCAGGACCGGACGATTGCGTGTTCTTTGCCAACAGGCCGCACGGCTTGAGAGATAATAAAGGAGATTTGCCATGGAGCTGTTGATCATTGCCCTGGCCGGCATCGTTTTCGGTGCCGGAGCCGGGTTCGTTCTGCACAAGATTTTCTCTGCCAAGAGGCTGGAAGAGGCCAGGACCGAGGCGGAGCAGGTCCTGGAAACCGCCAGGAAGGAAGCTCAGGCCCAGAAGAAGGAAATCGTCCTTCAGGGGCAGGATGAAATCTACCAGCAAAAGAAGGAGATGGAGCAAGAGTTTAAGGAACGGGAAAATGTGATCAAAAAGCAGGAAGGCCGTCTGCAGCAGAAGGAAGAACGCCTGGAAAACAAGCAGGAACGAATTACAGAGAAAGAAAGCGAGCTTGTGGACTGGGAGAAACGGCTTTCCAAGCAGGAGAGGGAGCTGGAGGAAAAGGAGCAGGAAGTCGAGCATGTCATGTCCGAGCAGGAGCGGGTCCTGCAGGAGATATCCGGGCTGACCGTGGAGGAGGCCAAGCGCCGTCTCCTGGAGGATATAGAGAGCCGGACCAGGCACGAGGCGGCCAGGATGATCAGGCAGATCGAGATGGAAGCCAAGGAGACCGCGGATCGAAAAGCCAAGGAGATCCTGTCCACAGCAATTCAGCGCTATTCAGGGGAGTATATTTCCGAGCAGTCCGTATCTGCGGTTACCTTGCCCAGTGATGAGATGAAGGGCAGGATCATCGGCCGGGAAGGGCGGAATATCCGTTCATTGGAAGCCGCCACCGGAGTGGACCTGATCATCGACGACACGCCGGAAACGGTTATCCTCTCCGCCTACAGCCCCTTGCGCCGGGAAAAGGCCAAGCAGGTCCTGGAGCGGCTGATCAGCGACGGGCGGATTCACCCGGCCCGGATCGAAGATATCGTGAAGAAGGTGGACAAGGAGATGGAGGTCAAGCTCCGGGAGATGGGCGAACAGGCCACGTTCGACGTCGGGGTGCACGGCATAAATCCCGAGCTGGTCCGGCTTTTGGGCCATCTGCAGTATCGGACCAGCTTTTCCCAGAACGTGCTTCACCATTCCCTGGAAGTCGCCTTCTTGTGCGGGGTTATGGCTGCTGAGCTGCAGATCGACGTCAAGAAAGCCAAGCGGGCCGGGCTGCTGCACGATATAGGCAAGGCCGTGGACCATGAAGTGGAGGGGCCGCACGCCACAATCGGGGCGGACTTGGTCAAAAAGTACGGTGAATCCAAAGACATCATCCATGCCATCGCCGCCCACCACGAGGATGTGCAGCCCAAGTCCATCCTCGCGGTCTTGGTCCAGGCCGCCGACAGTCTGTCCGGTGCCCGGCCCGGAGCGCGCAAGGAGCTCTTGGAAAACTATGTCAAGCGCCTGGAAGAGCTGGAGAACGTGGCCACTGATTTTAGCGGGGTGGCCAAGGCTTATGCCATCCAGGCCGGCCGGGAGCTGCGGGTCATGATCGACTGCGACCGGGTGGATGAGGATCAGACCTATCTCTTGTGCAAGGATATAGCCACAGCTGTGGAAGACAAGATGACCTATCCCGGGCAGATCAAGGTGACCTGCATCCGGGAAAAACGGGCGGTTCAATACGCAAAGTGAGGCGGTCCGGCAGGGGCTGAGAGACATGGGCAAAGGAAACGAACGGAGTGACTGAGGGGCGAAGAACGGGAAGGAAAAATGGACACAAGCTCATTACAAACCCACATGCCCTGACGGGCACGCTTTCGCTAACGAAACATACAAACGATTTCGATACCGATACCGATACCGATTGAAAGTGGTTACCCATTGTTGTGATTTTCTTTCTTCGGGTTCGTAATCGCTATCGGGATCGATATCCATAAACTGCGGGTTCCTGCTGCACCAAATGACATATTCTTTCGATTTCAATAGCGATCCCGTTCCCGATTTCGATTTGGATTATCCCAACTATTAACGAATAATAGTTTTCAAACAAAACTGGAAGCGACCCAGGATGCGGATACTTTTCTTAGGCGATATTGTAGGCCGTCCCGGGCGCAGTGCAGTGTCCCGGCAGCTCAATGCCCTCAAGGCCCGGTGGGATGTGGACTGCGTGGTGGCCAACGGGGAGAACGCCTCCGGCGGGATCGGGCTTACAGCCCAAAACGCCGGACAGCTGCGGACCGCCGGGGTGGACATTATGACCTCCGGCAATCACATCTGGAAGCACAAGGATGTGTTTCCCAGCCTGGAGTCCGAAGCCTGGCTGTTGCGTCCGGCCAACTACCCGCCCGGAGTGCCGGGGCGTGGCTGGGGGGTGTACAGCGTATCCAGCGGAGAGCTGGCGGTGGTCAATCTCTTGGGCCGGATTTTCATGGACCAGATCGATTGCCCGTTCCGAACAGCCGAGGCCATCCTGGCCTCCATCGGGGAACAGGCCAGACATATCCTGGTGGATTTTCACGCCGAGGCCACCTCTGAAAAGAAGGCCCTGCTGTACGCCCTGGACGGACGGGTCAGCGCGGTGATCGGCACCCATACCCATGTGCCCACCGCCGATGCCCAGATCACCCGGCAGGGCACGGCCTATATCTCCGACGCGGGGATGTGCGGTCCCTACCACTCCATCATCGGCATGGATCCGGATCCAATTCTGGAGAGGTTCCGGACCGGTCTGCCCCAGCCCTTTGCCGTGGGCAGGGGTGAGGCCGTGATTCAGGGTGTGCTCCTGGAAACCGACGATTCCGGCAGGGCCGCGGCCTTTACTCCGGTGGAGGAGTTTCAGGCCTGACAGGGCGTCTCCCATTGCATCTCAACCCATAACTGACGGACGTTGACCTATGCAGACCGATCTGGAAACCAGCCTGGCGCTCATCCGCCGGGGCAGTGAAGAGATTATCGAGGAATCGGAGCTGACAGCCAAGCTGAAGCAGGGCCGGCCGCTGCGGATCAAGGCCGGATTCGATCCGACCGCCCCTGACCTGCATCTGGGGCACACAGTATTGATCCAGAAGCTGAAGCACTTTCAGGAGCTCGGGCACCAGGTGCTCTTTCTGATCGGAGATTTCACCGGGATGATCGGGGACCCCAGCGGCAAGTCCGAGACCAGGGTCTCCCTGACCAGAGAGGAAGTGGTGGCCAATGCCGAAACCTACAAGCGGCAGATCTTCAAGATCCTGGACCCGGACCGGACCGAGCTGATGTTCAACTCCGCGTGGATGGACAAGTTCACAGCCTACGATTTTGTGCAGCTCTGCTCCAAGTATACGGTGGCCCGGATGCTGGAACGGGACGATTTCCACAAGAGGTTCGAGAGCAACCGGCCCATATCCATCCACGAATTTCTCTATCCCCTGGTTCAGGGCTACGATTCCATCGCTATGCGGGCCGATCTCGAGCTGGGGGGAACGGACCAAAAGTTCAATCTCCTGGTCGGACGGACCCTGCAGCGGCAGGAGAACATGGAGCCCCAGGTCATCCTGACCATGCCCATCCTGGAAGGGCTGGACGGGGTGCAGAAGATGAGCAAGTCCCTGGGCAATTATGTGGCTATAGAAGAGCCGGCCGGGGACATGTTCGGCAAACTGATGTCCATCTCCGATGATCTGATGTTCCGGTACTATGAGCTGCTTTCGGACAAGGATATGGCCGAGGTCCATGGACTCAAGCAGGATATGGATCAGGGCAGGAAGCACCCCAAGGAGATCAAGGAAGAGCTGGCCATGGAGATCACGGCCAAGTTCCATGGGGCCTCTGCCGCACAGCAGGCCAGGGAGGATTTTGCCCGGGTCTTTTCTCAGCACGAACTGCCCAGCGATATGCCGGAGGTGGAGGTGGAAGCGGATCAGGCAGATCTGGGGGGCGTTCTGGTCCGGTCCGGGCTCTGTCAGTCCAAGGGCGAGGTCAAGCGGTTGTGCAGGCAGGGGGCGGTGAGTGAGGACGGCCGGAAGCTGATGGATGTGCAGTATGCCCTGCCCCGGGGCGAGCATGTGCTCAAGGTGGGCAAGCGCCGTTTCGTGCGGGTTGTGGTGCGAGGATAGACGGGATTGAACATGCACGAAGGTTGGTCATGCTCCAGACACTGAGTTTCTCCTGGTCCGGCTTGTGGCGAGAGCTTTCCCTGTTCGCCCGTCTGGTCAAGATCGAGCATTCGGTCTTCGCCCTGCCCTTTGCCTATATCGGCCTGTTCATGGCCGCCGGGGGTTGGCCGGGATGGGGGCTGTTTCTGGTCCTCACTGTGGCCATGGTGGCTGTGCGGTCCTTTGCCATGGCCGTGAACCGCCTGGTTGATGAGCGGATTGACGCCCAAAACCCGCGGACCCAGGATCGCCCCCTGGTCACGGGGCGGATGTCCAGACCCAAGGCCTGGGGCATGACCTTGGCTGCGGCAGTGGTCTTTGTCCTGGCCTGTGCCGGTCTGAACACCACCTGCCTGTATCTCTCCGTTCCGGCCCTGGCCTGGTCCGGGCTGTACAGCTACAGCAAACGGCTGACCTGGCTGAGCCACTTCTGGCTGGGATCGGTCCTCGGGTTGGCCCCCCTGGGCGGCTGGCTGGCCCATTCTCCAGTGCTGAGCATCCCGGCGGTCCTCTTTTTTCTGGGGGTCACCTTTTGGGTGGCCGGGTTCGACATCCTGTATGCCTGTCAGGATGTGGACTTCGACCGCACAATGGGGCTGCATTCCATCCCGGCCAGGTTCGGTATCGGGCATGCCCTGTCCCTGTCCACCTTCAGCCACGTGAATGCCTCCCTGTTCTTTCTGCTCGCCGGATGGACGGGAGGGCTGGGCTGGATCTATGCCCTGGTCTGGCTGGCAGTCAGCATCGTCCTTTTATGGGAGCATACCCTGGTCCAGACCGACGATCTGGGGTACGTCAACCTGGCCTTTTTCACCTTGAACGGGATTATTGCCGTTGTCCTCTGCGCCGGGGTCCTGGCCGACATCTTCGGGCCGCTGTAGCCCCGTCCCGGGCTGATTTCACCCCTGGGGTGAATGAAAAACAGGGGGTTCGGCACAGGCGGTGGAATTTCATACAGACCAGTTTACCGTTATCCACGGGCCAGGTCGGAGAAGCTAGAACAGACAGCGGTCCGCAAGCACAAGGGTGTATGGTGGTGTCGATGATCGAAGAGCTGATGACCAGCCGGATTTTGATCCTGGGCTGCGGAAATACCCTGTTTGGTGACGATGGATTCGGGCCGGCGGTGATCCAGGCCCTGGAGGACGAGGAGCTTCCGGCAGGGTGTGCGGCCCTGGATGTGGGAACCAGTGTCAGCGAGCTGCTTTTCGACCTGGTGCTGCAATCCAGCAAGCCGGAGAGGATCGTGCTTGTGGATGCCGTTTCCCTCCCGGAGCGCGACCCGGGCCGGGTGGAGTGGCTGCCCCTGGCCAGCATCCCGCAGTGCAAGAAGGCCGACTTTTCCATGCACCAGTTTCCGTCCATCGACCTGCTGCAGGAGCTTGTCTCCCAGGCAGGGGTCGATGTGCGGGTCCTGGCCGTCCAGGCCGAATGCATACCTGAGTGCGTTCGGCCCGGCCTGAGCGGATCGATTCAGGCCGCAGTGCCCACGGCCTGCCGGATGATCCGCTCTGTGCTGGAGCCCGGAGGGAGCTAAGGGCGGCCACCCACGGCCGCCCGGTCAATGCGTGGTCTGACTGCTGTCGTCCTGGGGAGAGGACAGGGTCTGAAGCACATCCTGCCCCTTGCCTGTCCGCTTCCAGGCCTCAAAGAGCTGCATCCATTGGGTGAAGTTCATCAGGCTTGTCTCCAGTTGATCTTCATGGGCTTCCACCCACATATGAAAGGCCTGCATTTCCACTTGAAAGCTCTTGCTGTTCAGCACCGAAAGGATGCGGGTGATGTCGTACCGGTCCCCGTCCAGGCGGTTTTGAATATAGGCTATGAGCTTTTGTTGAGATGTGTCCGGGGTCATGATTTCATTGTTCATGTCCTCGGCCAGGCCGGCGAGCAGGGGCAGGTCGCGCTTCATTTCCGCAATGTCCGACTCCGGAATGCTCAGCTTGTGCTCCTCCCCTTCCTTGGTCATATAGGTAAACCGCAACCAGTGCTCAAACTTGCAGATGTCGGTGATGTCTTTCAGGGCCTGCTTGAATTGATCGGCCATAATCGCTCCTTGTCTCCGGATCGGCGGGGCCTGTCCCGGCTCGGTCGCTGTGGGCAACCAGCGGGTGACTAGCCCTGTTGGTATCCTGAGGATGTGGGTTCAGTTCGGGTCGCTGTGATCTGCCTCTTCCCCTTGGGGCAGGTCCGATGATACATGATTCGCCGTTTGGCTCAAGGCAGTGGATCCCGGGGCCGGGTATGGGCCGAGATGGCGGATAACGCGCACGACCCGGCCCAGTATTGCCACCTCCCGGGCCTGGTCAGGGGCCAGGACGGCCGGCGGAAATGCCGGGTTGTCGCAGATCAGGGTCATGGCCCCGGCCTGCTGTCGGTCGATTCGCCGGACCAGGAGTGTGCCGGCCAGATCCAGGGCGTAGATAAGTCCGGGGTGAATGATCTGCTGGCTTTGATCCAGGACCAGCAGGTCCCGGTCTTTAATTTCCGGCTCCATGCAGGGGCCGGTCATCTCCAGGCTGACCAGATGGAGCGGGGTATGGGCGTCGTCTTCCGGGAGCGGAAGGGCCAGGCGCGGAGCGGTTATCTCCAGCTTGACCCTGTCTCCGTCCCGGTCCGGTACAGCCAGGGCATGGGGGACCCTGGTCCAGGAACCCGGGGAAGGATCCTGGGATGCCGCCGGCTGCCCGGTCCCGGTGGCCAGCCAGTTGGAGTTCAGATTATAGGCCTCGGCCAGGGCGAAGACCCATTTCCAGGGAATGGAGTCCTTTTGCTTGGCCAGGGAAATCGCCGCCCGGCCCACACCGAGGACCTGGGCCAGGTGAGACTGGTTTTCAATGTCCGTGGCCTGGCATACGCGGGTGAAAAAGTCCTGGAAAGAGAGAGAGGTCATGCCCAGCTCATACAATGGTTGGATTGACACGCAGCAAGGTATGGCAAGCTTCTCACCTGTACAGCCAGGGTCGAAGAATTATACGCACTCATTTCGTTGCCCGTAACTGTATACATGCAGCCCGATCCTTTCAACTCTGATCCAGGAGTGGAGCATGACCCACAGGTTGATGGCGGAAGTCTCGGAACTGCCGGCCATTCCGGAATCAAGCGTGCAGGCCTATACCGAGAATCTGGCGGCCATGGTGGAGAAGGTGAACAAGATCATGAGCTCCCGGGCGGACATCGGCCTGCTGATCGGGGAGAACCCCCTCCAGCTCATGTTTGAGAACCACAAAAACCATGCCTTATTCATGGGCAATGTCTTTGCACTGGGGCAGTACGCTTTGTTGATTCAAACCGTGGCCTGGGCCTATCGAACCTATCACAGCCGGGGCTTTGCCTACGCCTATTTCCCCGCCCACCTGCAGGCCTGGCGGATCGCGCTGGGAGAGACGCTTGCTGAAGATACGGCCGGACCGCTGATTCGGATCTACGACTGGATGCTGTCCAGACACGAGGAGTTCATAGCCCTGTCCGAGGAGACGAGATCCGTGAGTCCCCAGCCGGACCAGGCATGGAAGGAAATCTGCAATGGCTTTGTCCAGGCCCTGATCCAAGGGGACAAGGCCCGGGTGATGGAGCTGGGCCAGGAGGCGGTCCAATCAGCTCAGGACCTGCCTGTTTTTTATCTCCAGGTTGTGCAGCCGGCCATGTATGCGGTTGGCGAGATGTGGGAAAGGGGAGAGATCAGTGTGGCCAAGGAGCATTTGGCCTCGGCCCTGGTCAACAGGTTGATGTCCGCCCAATACATCGAGCTGGTCCGGCCCCAGGGGGAAAAGAGGGGCAGAGCGGTGGTCTCGGCCGCAGCCAACGAGTTCCATGAGGTCGGGGCCACCATGGTGGCCAATAGTCTGGAGCTGGACGGCTGGGAGGTGGAGTATCTGGGGGCCAATATGCCCCAGGATGATTTTTTGGACTTTGTCTCCGCCTATCAGCCGGATATTGTGGCCTTGTCTGCGGCCTTGGCCTCGAATCTGACCGCGGTGCAGAGCGTGATTCAGCACATCTCAGCCTGGCCGGGGAAGCGGCCGAAGATAATGGTTGGAGGCCTGGCCTTCCAGGGCGTTTCAGGGCTTGCCCAACAGCTGGGAGCCGACGGGTATGCCCGGGACTGCGCCCAAGCCGTGCAGCTGGCCAGAACGTGGCAGGAGCAGCAGGTATAATGACCATTAAGGAGATCTTGGCCCAGCATCCGGATCTGGTCTGGTCCTTCTTCGAGCATACCGGGACCACCATCGTTGTGCTCACCGATGAGCAGTATGTAATCACCGACTGCAACGCCAACCTGACCAGGGCCCTGTATGTGCCCAGCAAGCCGGTGGGGCGCTATTTGGGGGAGCTTTTGTGCCCCTTGGAGGATACGGATTTCTCCCTGATTGTGTCCATGCAGGGCCAGACGTTTCTGCCCCAGATCCTGCGGATCTGCTATACCGAGGTGCTGTACCGGTGCTATACGTTTGCCTTTCAAAACACGTATTTCGTGCTTGGAGACCGGTTGGGAAGCACGGACAACGAGGTCCTGGAGAGCATGTCCGCCTTAAACAACGAGCTTTCCACCCTGGGCCGGGAGCTGAGCAAGAAGAACCGGGAGCTTGAGGAGGCCAATGCCAGGATCTCGGAGCTGATGCGCACCGATCCGTTGACCAAGCTGGCCAACCGCAGGTTCTTTCAGGAACGCTTTGGCCAAATGTTTTCCCTGGCTCAAAGGCAGCACCTGCCTCTGTCCGTTGTCATGCTGGACATCGATCATTTCAAGGCTGTGAACGACACCTTCGGACATGCGGCTGGGGACAAGGTGCTGGCAGCCCTCGGAGACCTGTTGCAGAAGGGCACCCGGGAAGAGGATCTGGCCGCCCGCTTCGGGGGGGAGGAGTTCATTGTCTGCCTGCCCCATACCCGAGCCGGGCAGGCCTGGGATTTCGCCCAGCGGATACGCAGTGAGCTGGCAGGGCTGGATATCTTAAGCAACGGGTACACAATCACCATTAGCGCCGGAGCGGCTGAGCTTGTGGGCGGGGACTCTGTGGATGAGCTGATCAACAGGGCGGACAAAGCATTGTACCGGGCCAAGGAGGCAGGGCGGGACCGGGTGGTGATTGCCGGAGAGGACAGCTGATCCGGAAAGCCGGGATGGAAAGCAAGTTTCATACCGCGCACGACACTCTTATAGCCTGCCTTGTTCATTTTTGGGAAGGCGGACAAGGACGGCCAGGTGATTGACATATGACAAGCCCAGGGGTGAAGGTGTGAGTATGAATGAGAAACAAAAAGACAGTCTGGCCAAGTTTGCATATGACTTGGCAAGGATCATAGCGGGTGTGGCTGTGATCACACCACTGTTTCAAAGCGGAAAGGCTTCAGTCTTGAATACCGTTTTGGGCTTGGTAGCAGTCCTGATCTTTCTCTGGATAGGATACGCCCTTGACTCCAAGGAGGCGAAACAATGAATTCAATGACCGTGGTTTTCCTCATCCTTATAGGTATTGGCCTGGCTGGCGTATATTGGGTGAAACACTCCAAGCACTTTAAGAAGTAAGACGGTGACCGGACTTGATATTGTCATTGGCCTGCTGGGCCTGGTGGCGGCAATAGGAGCATTCTTGACCTGGCGGTCAAACAAAAAACACAGGGACCACAAGGCCTACTGATACCGACCTCATACCTTCCCTGGCCTAGGCTGGCCCCCGAAAAGTCCGGTTCCCTTCCCGGACTCATCAAGAGCTTTATGCGGATCGGCAAGTTGAGCTGTTGCACAATATCAGATAGAATGTGGGAAATATAAAAAAACAAAGGCGGGACTCATCCCGCCTTTGTTATGTATGGAGCCGGCGATCCGACTTGAACGGACGACCTGCTGATTACGAATCTGTTTCATTTAAGTCTAAGCAAGTTTCATGCCGTATCAACCTTGCCTCTATAACATGCCTTTTTCTCTGAATAAATTTTTCAGCTTGTCTTAAGAAATCTTATCAAATATCATGCCAGCAAGAGGCCAAAATATACCCCAAAAGCTACCCGGGGTAACAGGCCTTCCTTGAACCATCGACCCTTTGATAAAAGATCAGTGAGGTGTGAGATGGCCCTGACTGTGAAGCAGATCGAGGCATTAAAACCTGGCCATGAGAGGTATCAGGTATCCGATGAGGGCGGGCTTATTGTTCGAGTTTCTCCGTCTGGCAAGAAATCATTTTGTTATGTGTATCGGGTGAACGGAAAACTCAAGCGGCTGACACTTGGGGTCTTCCCGGAAATGTCTCTGGCCAAAGCTCGCGAAGAGGCGGGTAAAGCCAAGGCGGCCAGAGACCGTGGCGAAGATCCAGTTGAGGCCAAGAAGTGGGCGCAGGAGGCGTGGAAATCAACCCCTACTGTGGCCGAGTTCATTGAAGAGTATCTACACAGATGGGCCAGGCCGAACAAGAAGTCTTGGAAAGAGGATCAACGCCTTCTGGAGAAAGACGTAAAGCCGGTCCTCGGAGACAAGAAGGTTTCTGAAGTTCGGCGGCGGGATATTATCTATGTCCTGGATCTGATCAAGGACCGGGGCTCTATGGTAACGGCGAACAGGACTTTCGCCGTCATATCCAGAATGTTCAATTTCGCCCTGGAACGTGGGGTACTGGATGCTTCACCAGCAACGAGGATCAAGATGGAAGCCGAAGAATCACGGGATCGGGTTTTGACCAGGCCGGAGATCAAAACGCTTCACCAGCTCCTGAATGATCAGCCCCTGTGGATCAGCACCAGGATGGCCCTGGAGCTCATCCTTAGAACCGCGCAGCGGCCCGGAGAAGTTCGCCAGATGACCACTGATGAAATCGACTGGCAGGAACGGATGTGGACTATCCCAAAGGAAAGATCCAAGAACGGGGTTGCCCAGCGAGTGCCTTTGACTGATGAAGTCCTGTCCATGATCAAGGTGGCCAGGTCTTTTTCCAGCAGCAAGTGGATATTCCCCTCACCACAGACCAGCGGCCCCATATCCACCTATGCCCTGGCCCAGGGGCTGAGAAAGGCTCTGAAGGGTTCAGGCCTTCCCCGCACAACCCCGCATGATCTGCGAAGGACGGCGGCCACCATCATATCAGAGCTTGGGTTCAACCGCCTGGTGGTGGACAAGATCCTGAACCACAAGGACAGGACAGTGGGCGGGATCTATGACCGGCATACATACGATGCGGAGAAACGCCAGGCCCTGGAGGCTTGGGAAGCAGAGCTGGAACAGATCCTGGCCGGGAAGGTGGACAACAACGGCAAGGTTATTGACATCCGACAAGCCCAGGGGTGAAGGTGTGGGTATGAATGAGAAACAAAAAGACAATGCAGCCGGGTATCTCTACGACCTCAGCAAAGGTGTGGCCTTGCTAACCGTGATCAAGCCCTTATGGACAGGGGAACTTCCTGCACTGGCTATCGTGCTTGGGGTGCTTGCAGCGACGGGGTTCTTTGCTTGGGGGTCATTTATTGACGGGAGGTAATGATATGGATGCATTCACGGTAATGATGGGCATTCTTGCCCTGATCGGATGCGGAGGGGCTCTTGTGACTTGGATCAGTAACAGGCGCAGGAGCAGGAAGCACAAGGCCCACTGATGGGTGAGTTTCTTAAGGGCTCGGAAGTAAAGTGGAGTCAATGATGAGTATTCAATACATAGTGAACGAATCCGGGGACCCGATAGCTGTTGTGGTTCCCATTGATGAATGGCACAGGCTCTTGGAAGAGGTCCAGAAGGCCGAGCCGGAAAGAGATGATACCACGTACCTCTTGCAGAGCGAGGCCATGAGGAAGCGCCTCTTGGAGGCCAAGGAGCGATCCGGCGGCAAGACCTGGGAAGAGGTTCAGGATGCGCTTGGTATTTGATGACCATGCCTTTGAAGACCTGGCCTGGTTTATGTCCAGGGACCCGAAGCTGGCCAAGAAGGTTGTGGCCCTGATTCAAGAAGTCAAGAGGTCTCCATTTAAGGGCAGGGGCAAGCCTGAGCCTCTAAGGCATGAGCTGTCCGGCTGCTGGTCCCGGAGAATCAATAAGGAACACCGCCTGGTCTATCAAGTCACAGAGGATGAAATTAGGATCCTTGCCTGCCGGTATCACTACTGAAGATTCATATCGACTTCATATCTTCCCTGGCCTAGGCTGGCCCCCGAAAAGTCCGGTTCCCTTCCAGGACTCATCAAGAGCTTTATGCGGATCGGCAAGTTGAGCTGTTGCACAATATCAGATAGAATGTAGGAAATATAAAAAAACAAAGGCGGGACTCATCCCGCCTTTGTTGTGTATGGAGCCGGCGATCCGACTTGAACGGACGACCTGCTGATTACGAATCAGCTGCTCTACCGACTGAGCTACGCCGGCTCAACTGCCGCAAATGCAGGATTAGCAGGGGTTTGGGGTGAAGTCAAGGCGATCTGCCTCCCCTTTTTGCCAGTTGCCGGACGTAATCGTTCAGACCCCCTTCCCAAAGTTCAGGGGCCTTGTCCAGCGAGGCGGTGACCAGCCAGTTAGCTCACAGTTGGCGATAAATCCCGTATTGGGAGTGATACGAAAATTATGGTTCTTCGACGTAGCTTGTGGATTTTTGGAGTTTGCCATCTCTTCTGTGTGCCCACTTTCGGCCCGGTATTTTCTAAGCCCCGCCAAAGGGGGATCCCTGCCCCCTCCAGGCACTCACATGATGGACATTGTTTTCAGATGGACTGAGCGTATCATACACGTGAGTGCCGGGTTTCCCCCTTTTGGCGGGACCAAGAAAATGTGCGGGCCTGCCGCTCACGGCACACAGAAGAGACGGCAAACTCTTATGGAGGCAATTCCACTTTCTGTGTCGAAGAGCCAAAATTATCAAACACGTCGGGATCAGGAGGCCTTCAGCACCTCGCTGGAAAGGCCCCCTGTACAAATACTGCCGGACTGCTGAGGCAGCAGGGAAGAATACAAAATGAAACGAACTGATTGTCCTCGGTGATACCGCGGGATCTGGAGTCTTGTATGCAGTCGTCATGGTCTGGGAAGAGCACCACCGTATATCCGTTTGCCCGGAGCTTCGAGGAGTTTCAGGAGATGTTCTGGAATGCCCCGGTCGGTATCTTCCGCTCCACCCCCGAAGGCCGGTTCGTTTCCGCGAATCCGGCCTGGGCCGAGATGTGCGGCTACAGCTCTCCCCGAGAATTGATCGAGTCGGTAACAGACATAGCCTCCCAGATCTACGCCGGGCCGGAGGAAAGGGAAAGGTTCAAGCGCCGGCTGGAGCTGTGCGGGTATGTTGTCGACTATGAATACAGGCTCTGCAGGCCTGACGGCTCCGTGCTCTGGGTGGCGGAGAATGTCCGGGCGGTTCAGGATGACCAGGGCCGGGTCTGCTATCAGGGTATCGCTATTGATATCAGCAGGCGGAAACTGGCCGAAGATGCGCTGCGCTCCAGCGAGGAACGGTTTTTCAAGGCGTTTCGTTCCAGCCCGGCGCCCCAGGTGATTTCCGAGATCCAGACCGGCAGGTTTGTGGACGTCAATGATCGGTGGGTGGAGATGCTCGGCTGGGACAGGGAGGAGATGATCGGCCGGAACTCCAAAGAGGTGGGCATATGGGGCGATCCAGGTGAACGGGACCGGATCGTGGGCACAATGCAGTCCCGGGGATATTTCAAGGACCAGCCGATTGTGTTTCGGACCAAGCAGGGGCGGATGGTGGAAGCCCTGTGGTCCGCGGAGAAGATCGTCCTGGACGGGCAGGAGCTGATGCTGTCCATGATTCAGGACGAGACGGAGCGGAAAAAGGTCGTACGGGAGTTGGAAGAGAACTACCGGTTCTTGGATACGGTTCTGGATACCATTCAGGACGGGGTCTGTGTGCTGGACCGCGATTTTCGGATCATAAAGGTCAACCAAACGATGGAGGAATGGTATCACCTCAAACGGCCATTGGAGGGGAAGACCTGTTATCAGGTGTTCCATGACCGGGCTGAGCTGTGTTCCTGCTGTCCTGCGACCCGGGCCCTGGAGACACACCGGATGGAGATGAAGACAATGGCTTTTGATCATCAGGGATCAGCCGGTGGAACGGCGGAGATCTACGCCCAGCCCCTGTTTGATGCGACCGGCCAGCCGAAGTACATCGTCGAGTATGTCCGGGATATAACCACCCATAAACAGGCGGAGGAGGCCCTGCGCCAAAAGAATGAGGAGAAATCGGTCCTCCTGGACTGCATCCCCACGCAGCTGTGGTATCTGCCGGACGAAGCCACCTATGGGGCCGTGAATCAGGCCCATGCCGATTTTGTCGGTCTGGACAAGACGGTGATGGAGTTTCAGCCCATAGACCGGGTTTTGAGCCCGGAGGAAACAGAGGTCTGCCGGCGGAGCAACCTGGAGGTCTACGCCACCCGAAGGCCGTATACAGCTGAAGAATGGCTGTACAATGCCCACGGCGAACGCAGGCTGCTGGCCATCGTCAAGACCCCGAAGCTGAATGAGCAGGGTGAAGTCGAGTATGTGGTCTGCAGCGGGACGGACATAACGGAGCAGAAGCAATATGAGCAGGAGCTGCAATACCTCAGCTTCCACGATCAACTGACCGGTCTGCACAACCGGGCCTTTCTGGAGGCAGAGCTGCAGCGTCTGGAACAAAGCAGAGAGTATCCGATCACCATCATCTGCATGGACCTGGACGGGCTGAAGCTGGTCAACGACTCCCTGGGGCATGAGTACGGAGACAGGCATCTCAAGTCCTGCGCCGAGGTAATCCAGGGCTCGTTCCGCGCATCCGACATTGTGGCCCGAGTGGGAGGGGATGAGTTTGTGGCCCTGCTGCCCACCACGAGCCGGGAGGCCGGAGACAGGATCATCGACCGGATTCAAGAGGCGGTTGGGGAGTACAATCAGACATGGCAACCCACGGTTCCCCTCGGCCTGTCCATCGGCCTGGCCTGCGCCCAGGACCGGGAGCAGGCCCTGAGCCAGGTCTACAAGCAGGCCGATGATCTCATGTACCGGGACAAGCTCAATCGGAACACCAATACCCAGAGCCAGATCATGACCGCCTTGATGGCCGCCCTGGAGGAAAGGGACTTTGTGACCAGCGGCCATGTGCACAGGCTGGAGGACCTGTGCCGGGAGCTTGGCCGGAAATCGGGTCTGTCCTCCACCCAGCTCTCGGACCTGAACCTGCTGGCCCAGATGCATGATCTGGGCAAGGTGGGCATCCCGGACCATATCCTGTTCAAACCGGGGCCATTGACCGAGGAGGAATGGAAGATCATGCGCCAGCATCCGGAGAAAGGCTACCGGATCGCCTTGGCGACCAAGGATCTGGCCGGGATCGCGGACTTGATCCTCAAGCACCACGAACGGTGGGACGGGACGGGCTATCCATTGGGCCTGGCAGGCGAGGATATCCCAATTGAATGCCGCATCCTGGCTGTTGTCGATTCCTTCGACGCCATGACCAATGATCGGCCGTACCGGAAAGCCATGCCCGTGGACCAGGCCCTGGAAGAGCTGGCCCAAGGGGCCGGGACCCATTTCGATCCGGCATTGGTCCATGCCTTTATGGACATGATGAGGACAGGGGAAATCTCCCGGGGATAGGGATTTCCCGGGACCAGTCGTGATTTCGGCATCCGGCCCGGCGAATCACTGCGCGGTGTTTCGCCCGGAGGGGCCGGTGCCGTCAGCTGGTGCCGGGCCAAAGGGCGTCAGGCACGTACCTTGTAGACGCACATCTTGGCCCAGACCTTGTCCTTGTAATACTCTTCGTCCCGCATCTCCAAGAGCTCCCAGGCCCCGTCATGCTCCAGGCGGACCATCTCCTCCCGGTAACCGTAGTCTTCGTATGACCCTTCCCGAATGGTGAAGCAGATGATGCCGCCCGGCTTGGTGATCCTGATCAGTTCGGAAAAGGCCTCGGCCGTGACATGGGCATAGGTGAACGTCCCGGCGCAGACCACTCCGTCGTAGGTGTTGTCTGTCATGTCCAGGGGCTGGCTCAGATCGGCGTTGATCCTGCGGGTATAGACCCCTTTCCGCCCGGCCTCATAAAGCATCTCATCAGAGTAGTCCAGCCCTTCCACGTTGATATAGCCCAGGGAGTACAGCTCCTGGCCCACAAGGCCTGTACCGCAACCGGCATCCAGGATGTGCAGGGAAGTGTCCCCGCCGAGATGCCGGGCAAAGAGCTCCGCGCAGATCCGGTATCCGACGTATCCGAAGTCCTGAACCGTGTTCTGGTCATAATCCGGGGCCCAATCGCGATACGCGTGCATGAGCTCTTCATGGTCAGTGGCATTGTAGACTTTATCCAAAACTGCTTTGTCCACACTCATAGGAAAACCTCCTTGTTTGACATGAGCTATGGAACAGAGACGGAAATGCTTGTAGAAACGGACATTCCCGGCCGGGAATGCAGATGAGCCTGCGTATGCTCAGGAAGAGGACGTTGGATGCAGGTCAGCGGGGTCGAAATTGCGGGTGACGATCCATGATGATACGGGGCAAGCTATTCCTTCTCTGAACCGGAACAGATTTCATACATAGCAAAAAAAGATCCAAAGATCAAATGCGCATGAGGCAGGGGTGCAAACTGCACTCTGCCTCCTGAAACGAGGGATTCGAGGCGGCAGTCAGGGAAGTGCGGCTGGAGGGAAGCCGGTGGGAGCGTTTTCAGAGCCGGGGCCGGCCTCAAGAAGCTCGTCTTGATCGCAAACAGAAACAAAAAGTTAAAAATGTTGAGGTCTTATGGCAGACCGCCCGGCACTCACTTGCAGTTTGTCACGTCCCTGCAAAGTACATAAGTCTAGCCTCCAAGTGAGTGCCGGGCAGGTCTGTCTTCTAGAATAAATGGACAGCGGTTTCGGGCAAGGGCGGCCTACGTAATAGCTGCACACGGCATTTTACTACAAACCCACATGCCCTGACGGGCACGCTTACGCTAACGAAGCATACAAACGATTTCGATACCGATACCGATACCGCCTGGGAGTGGCTACCCAATCGGATCCTGATAACTATTAACGAATAACACTACAGCGACATTTTGCTGTAGCTCATTGATTTCTTGTTTATCGCTTTTTATCGTTCCCACGCTCTGCGTGGGAACTCTTTTGGACGCTCCGGCGTCCAGAAAGAGACCGCGGGAGCGGTCAGGAAGGCTCCCACGCAGAGCGTGGGAGCTATAATTTGTAGTCTCGCCATAGGCGGGACCTGTGTATAAAGCAATTGGAAAATTATTCCGCGCGGCTTCAGTGCAGCGCGCAAAAAGTAACCACCTCTTTGCCCTCATTTGAGGCAGGAGAGGGCACTAGCCCAATTTTTCCCCAATGGCCCGGCCGTAGTCCTGGCAGGCCTTGGTTCCCTCCTCGGTGCCGACCACCTTTTCGGTGATCAAAAAGTGTCCCAGGTCGGTCATATTCATGCCGTAGACATTTTCCATGGTGTCAAAAATGATTTGAGCGGCGTCCCCGGAATGGGTATAGGATCCAAAGGCCCCGCCGATCTTTCCTTCCAGTCCGGCTTCCTTGGCCAGGAACAGAAACTGCTTCATGCTCTGGGTCATGTCCCGGTGATAGGTGGGGCACCCAAAGATATAGGCGTCGTAGCCCTGGATGTCCTGTGGCTTTTTGATCTCGGCAACCTTTTTCAGGTCGGCCTGGTTGCCGGTCATGCGCAGGCCTTCGGCAATATATTCGGCCATGGTCTGGGTATTCCCCGTGCGGCTGACGTACGCGATGAGTGCCTTCATGCTCGTATCTCCTTGGTTGTTCGGGTTGTGCGGCGTGGCCCTCATCTGGCAGGGAACCGCCGCGAAGAACGCTCCATTTCAATTCAGGTTACGTGCTCCACTTTAGGTTGTCAATGGGAATGATTATCAATTCAGTCAGCATTGACTTCCGAAAGGTTGGCATAGAAGTCCAGGACTTCCGGATTGCTCAAGGCATCCTTGTTGGTTATCGGCTGGCCCAGGATGGCCTTGCGCACCGCCACTTCCACCTTTTTCATGTTCAGGGTGTAGGGAATGTCCGGGACCTCGATGATTTTGGCCGGCACATGCCGCGGGGAGGCGTTCTCCTTCAGGGTGGTCCGGATGCGCTGCTTGAGCTGGTCTGTCAGCTCATACCCGGGCTTGAGCTTGACGAACAGGACCACTCGGACATCGTCCTTCCAGGGCTGGCCGATAACCACGGAGTCGGCGATCTCCTCCAGCTGCTCCACCTGGCGATAGATCTCGGCAGTTCCGATGCGCACGCCGCCGGGGTTGAGGGTGGCGTCTGAGCGGCCATAGATGATCACCCCTCCCCGGTCGTTGATCTCGATGAAATCTCCGTGCCGCCACACTCCGGGATAGACGTCAAAGTAGGCGTCATGGTACTTGCTCCCGTCTTCATCGTCCCAGAAATACAGGGGCATGGACGGAAAGGGGGCGGTGCAGACCAGCTCTCCCTTCTGGTTGAAGACCGGATTCCCCTCTGGATCATACGCTTCCACCTTCATCCCCAGGCCCCGGCATTGCAGCTCCCCGGCATAGACCGGGCCCATGGGATTGCCCAGGAAGAAGCAGCCGTTGAGGTCTGTGCCTCCGGAAATGGAGGCCAGCTGCAGATCGGCCTTGATGGCCTGATAGACGAAGTCGAAGCCTTCGATGGGCAGTGGGGATCCGGTGGACATCAGGGTGCGCAAAGGGGTCAGATCGTAGCTTTCCCCGGGGCGCAGTCCGGTCTTTTCCAGGGCGGTCAGGTATCCGGCGCTGGTCCCGAAGGCGGTGATCCCGGTGTCCTGGGCCATCTTGCACAAGACTCCGGGGTCCGGGCTGAAGGGATGGCCGTCATAGAGCACGATGGTGCAGCCGCTGGCCAGTCCGCTGACCAGCCAGTTCCACATCATCCAGCCGCAGGTTGTGAAGTAGAACAAGACGTCGTCGCGGGTAATATCCGTGTGCAGGACATGCTCCTTCCTCTGCTGGAGCAGGACCCCGCCCGCGCCCTGGACCATGCATTTGGGCAGCCCGGTGGTTCCGGAGGAATACATAATGTACAGGGGGTGATCAAAAGGCAGCTGCCTGAACTCGATCTCTTCGGCCCGGTGGTCCACAAAGTCCTGGAGCAGAACCGCCCTGGGTATGGTGCTGATGTCCGGCCGGTCCTGCAGAAAGGGAACCACCACCACCTGCTGCACCGAGGGGAGCTCTTCCATTATCCCGGCCACCCGCTCCAGGCGATCGATGTTTTTGCCCTTGAACACGTACCCGTCCGCGGCGAACAAGACCTTGGGCTGGATTTGGCCAAAGCGGTCCAGGACCCCCTTGATGCCAAAGTCCGGGGAACAGGAGGACCATATGGCCCCCAGGCTGGTGGCGGCCAGCATGGCGATCACTGTTTCCGGCATATTGGGCATAAAACCCACCACCCGGTCTTCAGGCTGGACCCCCATGTCTTTGAGGGCTTTGGCTACCTGGGCCACACGGGCATAGAGCTGGGCGTAGCTCAGCTGTACAGGTTCCGAGCCTTCGCTTTGAAAGATGATTGCGGTGTGTTCGTCCCGGTAGCGGAGCAGGTTCTGGGCGAAGTTGAGCTTGGCTCCGGAAAACCATGTGGCTCCGGGCATTTTGGTCACGTCGTCGATGACCTGGGTGGCGGGCTCAGAGGCCTGGATATCCAGAAAATCCCATAGGCTGGCCCAAAACTGGGGAATGTTCTGCACAGACCACGCGTAGAGCTCTGGATAGGAGGAAAAAGACTGACCATATTCAGTGTTGACTTTGGTCATGAACCTGTACATCTGGGTCTGTTTGATCCGTTCCGGGCTTGGTTCCCAGAGCTTTTTGGTCATACGTACCTCCTCATAACGGGTTGGACCTCGGGTAATGTCTCCTTGTTCAACGCCGGGCCACGGCGATCGGGCCGCTGCACGCCTGATGCTTACTTTTGGGCAAGGGTCTGCAAGAAGTCCTGCAGACAGCGGTTGCAGGCCTCAGGCTGCTCCCACATGACCATGTGCCCGGCCCGGGGAATAACCTCCAGTCTGGATTCGGGGATATGCTCATGCAGGTATTGGGCGTACTTCACCGGGGTCAGCCGGTCCTGTTCACCGCACACGATCAATGCCGGAAGGGCAATATCCTCCATCCTGTCCAGGATATCGAATCGGTCGCAGGCCACAAAATCCCCATAGCGGACCTCTGGGGCGGTCAGGGCGAACTCCTTTTCCGCTTTTTGCTTGATTGCGGGGGAAGTGCCCGGGGCGTAGGCATAGTCGGCAAAAGATGCCCCCTGACGGGCCCTGCTCAGGACCTTTGGAGCGACCCGGAGCTTGGCTCCGGTGCCGACCAGGATCACGCCTGTGAAGAGCTCAGGAAAGCTCAGGGCGGCCATCATGGCCACAGCCCCGCCCAGAGAGTGACCAGCCAGTACACAGGAGGAAAACCCCATGCTGAGGACAAAGTCCCGGACCCAGGAGGCATAGTCGGCAACAGACTGGGCTCCGCTTCCCTGGGAGCGGGCATGTCCCGGGAGATCGAGCGCCGTGTGCACATAGCCGGGTACCTCAAAGGCGAGCTGATTGGACCAGATGTGGGCTGATCCTCCCGAGCCATGGATAAAGAGCACGGGGGTTTTCCCATCCGAAACAGATGAGGAGGTCTGGTAATAAAGCGTGCGACCCCGAACCTGACATGTGGGCATACAATCTCCTCATGGACGGGCTGCGGGTTAGCGGATCCCCAGCATTTCCCTGGCTTCATCCGGGCTTGCCGCTTGGTTGCCGTAGGCCTCGACGATTGCCCGGACCTGGGCGACCAGATCGGCGTTGGAGCCGGCCAGCACCCCCCGGCGGAGGTAGAGGTTGTCTTCCATGCCCACCCGGATGTGCCCGCCGGTGATCATGGACAGGGTGGTCATGGGCAGTGAACCGCGGCCGATGCCGATGGTGGACCAGGTGGCCTGGTCTGGCAGATGGTCCAGGAAATGGAGATAGGCCTTGGCAGTGGCCGGTGCTCCCCATGGAGTGCCCAGGACGAACTGAAAATGCAAGGGGTCGTGGAGAAATCCATCCTGACGCAGCTTTTTGCAGGTCATGATCATGCCCAGGTCAAAGACTTCCAGCTCCGGCTTGACCTGGTATTCCCGCATTCTAACGGCCGCTTCCTGCAGGAAGTCTATGGGGTTGGCAAAGACCCCGCTGCCCAGATTGATGGATCCCGCGTCGAAGGAGGCCAGTTCCGGACGCAGCTGTAAAGGGGCCAGCCGCTCATCAATGGGCAGATTGCGGCCCGGGATGCCGCTGGTTGTCAGGCAAAGGACCAGGTCGGTCTGTTCCCGCAGGGGCTCGACGACCCGTTTGTATTGGTCCAAATCCTGGGTTCCCAGGCCGGTCTCCGGGTCCCGGACATGGATGTGGGCCACGGCCGCTCCCGCCTTCCAGGCCTCAACAGCCGACCGGGTGATCTCCTCGGCCGTGATCGGTATATACGGTGCCTTGTCCCTCATGATCCGGCTGCCGGTCAAGGCGGCGGTGATAATGATCTTGGACATATGCTCCTTCCTCTCGCGGTCTGCCGCTTTGGATGGGTGATCTTGACTCAGAGAGCTCCTTCCTCCTGCAGTTCGGCG
Source organism: Desulfovermiculus halophilus DSM 18834 (assembly GCF_000620765.1). Taxonomy (NCBI): domain Bacteria; kingdom Pseudomonadati; phylum Thermodesulfobacteriota; class Desulfovibrionia; order Desulfovibrionales; family Desulfohalobiaceae; genus Desulfovermiculus; species Desulfovermiculus halophilus. The sequence goes on along the minus strand of NZ_JIAK01000011.1, from coordinate 55,466 downwards.
CTGATCTCACCGATCACCCGGTCCAGGATGTCCACCATCTCTGCAATCTGATCCCGGGTGATGATAAAGGGCGGGGCCAGCAGGATATGATCCCCGTGTACCCCGTCCGCTCCTCCGGACCCCGGATAGACGATGAGCTCGTGGGCAAAGGCCCGCTCGGTGATCCGGGCGTGTATCTTCTGCCCCGGGGCAAAAGGGGCCTTGGTCTGTTTGTCCCGGACGAACTCCACCCCGGCGAACAGCCCGAGGCCTCGAATGTCGCCGACAATAGGGTGGGAGGACAGGCCCTGCAAGGCATCCAGGAGGACCTGTCCCATCTCTGCGGAGCGCTGGATGAGCCCCTCCTCCTGGATGGTGTCCAGAACCGCCAGGCCAATGGCGCAGGACAGGGGGTTCTGGCTGTAGGTGTGCCCATGGACGAAGGCTCCGCTGCCTTCCTGGATGGTCCTGTGGATCTCTTCCGAGGCGATAACGCAGAACAGCGGGGTGTAGCCGCTGGCCAGCCCCTTGGCGCAGACCAACAGATCCGGGGCGACCCCCCAGTGATCGATCCCGAAGTTGCGGCCGGTGCGTCCGACTCCGGTCATGACCTCGTCCACAATGAGCAGGACGTCGTATGCATCGCAGATTTCCCGGACCCGCTGGAAGTAGCCGTCCCGGGGGACCACCGCCCCGGCTGTGGCTCCGACCACCGGTTCGGCGATAAAGGCCGAGACCGAGTCCGGGCCTTCATACAGGATGGCCTTTTCCAGCTCCTCGGCGCATTCCAAACCACAGGCGTCCGGGGTGCGTCCGAACGGACAGCGGTAGCAGTAGGCCGGGCCGATGTGCGGGGTATGCTGGATAAGGGGTTGATAGTACTTGCGCCGGCCGGTATGTCCGCTCAGGGCCAAGGCGCCCAGGGTGTTGCCGTGGTAGCTGGACCACCTGGAAATGACCTTGTATTTGCCCCCCCGCCCCCGGTCCACCTGGTACTGCCTGGCCATCTTGATTGAGGTTTCAATGGCCTCTGATCCGCCGGAGAGGAAGTAGACCCGGTTCAGGCCCTCCGGGGCCATGCCCGCCAGTCTGGCCGCAAGCTCCCTGGCTGCCCTGGTGGTGAACTGGGAACCGTGGGTGAAGGCCACCTTGTCGGCCTGTTCCAGCATGGCCTCCCTGACCTTGTGCGACCCGTGGCCGATGGAGACCACCACCGCGCCGCCACACCCGTCAATGTACCGCTTGCCCTGGGTATCGATGATATAGATGCCTTCTCCGCGGTCCGCCTGTGGATAGTATTTGGTCGGGTTGCGGTAAAAGACATGGTCATTGGGATCGTGATGGCTGCACATAGTCTTCCTCGTCTTCCGGGGTTGAGGTTGGGTAAACGGATCAAGAGCCGGTCGGAGACAGGGCCGGTTCCTGTTTCCTTCTGCGGCTTAACTGGAGAGCCAGGACCAGAATGAACAGGGGGATGCCGATGCTGTCGGTGGCCAGTCCGGGCTTGATCATCAACAGGGCCACGATCAGGAGCATGAGTGTCTCGTACCAGGTGGACGGTACCAGCATGCAGGCCTGAACTCCGGCGGCCAGGCAGTAGATGCCCAGGAAGGCGGTCAGGCAGGCCAGGATGATCTTCAGCGGATGGCCGATGAGTAGAAGCTCCGGGGCGTACACAAACATAAAGGGGATGATGAACCCGGCGATTCCCAGCTGAAAGGCCCGGACCCCGGTCTTCATCGGGTCTGATCCGGCCACTCCGGAGCCGGCATAGGCGGCCAGGGCCACCGGAGGGGTAATGTCCGCCCTGGTCCCGAAGTAGAGGACAAAGAGATGGGCGGCTATGGGCACCACTCCCATCTGCGACAGGGCCGGGGCCACCAGGGAGGAGATGATCACGTACTGGGCGGTGGTGGGCACGCCCATGCCCAAAAAGATGCAGGCCAGCATGGTGAAGGGCAGGGCCAGGGCCAGATAGCCCATGGAGGCGTCCACAACCAGGGAGGAGAAACGGATGCCCAGGCCGGACATGGTGATGGAGCCGATGATAATTCCGGCCGCGGCGCAGGCGGCCGCGACCTCGGCCGTGCCCAGGGCCCCTTCCTTGAGCCCGGCCAGGACGGACAGTCCGAATTCCTTGAGAGATTCCCTGCGCACCACGCACATGATCAAGGAGGAAACCACGGTTGCGACAATGGCCCAGAACACCGCCCGTTCCGGAGAGTAGTTGTGCATCAGAAAGTAGACCAGAAGGACGATGGAGAAGATATGGTGCCATCCCCGGGACAGTGCCCCCCGCACCGTGGGCAGTTCGGATCTGGGGATGCCGGACAGACCCAGGGCCGTGGCCCGGAAATGGACCTGGAGAAAGGTGGCGGCGAAGGCCAGGAAGGCTGGTATCAGGGCGGCTATGCATACCTTGTAGTAGGGGATGGACAAGAACTCGGCCATGATGAAGGCGGCGGCTCCCATGATCGGGGGCATGATCTGGCCCATGGTCGAGGAGCAGGCCTCAACCCCGGCGGCGAACTCACCTGAATAGCCGGTCCGCTTCATCAGGGGGATGGTGAAGGATCCGGTGGTTACGGTGTTGGCCACCGAGCTGCCGGAGATCATGCCGAAGAAGGTACTGGAGGCCACGGCCGCCTTGGCCGGCCCTCCCCGGGCCCATCCGGTGAGGGCGAAGGCGATGTCGGTGAAGAACTGTCCGGCCCCGGTCTTGCGGAGCAGGGCCCCGTAGAGGATAAACAAGAGGATGAAGTTGGCCGAGACCCCGATGGGGACGCCGAAGATGCCGTCAGTGGACAGGGACAGATAGGTGGACAGGCGGTCGACCCCGTATCCCTTGTGGGCCAGGATGGCGGGCAGATGCGGTCCAAACAGGACATAGAAGAGAAAGACGGCGGCGATGGAGGTGACCGCCATGCCTGTGGCCCGCCTGGCCGCCTCCAGGACCAGGAGGACCAGGGCGGAGGCCAGAACCACGTCCAGCAGGGGATAGATCCCGGCCCGACGCATGATTTCCGTGGAATTGAAAAATATCCACAGACAGATCCCGCAGGAGATGGCCATGAACAGCCAATCAAATACGGACAGTCTGCCTTGGGGAGAGATCCTTCTGGAAAACGGGTAGCGGGCAAAGATGATCATGGACATGAAGAACCAGTGCAGTGCCCGATGGTCCAGAGCGAAATATGGATGAAAATAGGCGTAGTACAGGTGATAGACCGAGGCGGCGATGGCCACCATGGTCAGGACCAGACCGGAGAGGCCGGTAAAGTTTCGGGATTTTTCAAAGACCGAGAGCACCTGGTTGATCTTATCCGGGGAGCCGTTGCCGGCGCTTTGCGGATCGGACGCAGGCTGCAGGGGGCTCTGACTGTGCTCTTCACTCATGTCTGGGTTCTCCTCTTGGTCTGAGCCGTATCCACAGACTGGTTCCCCCGGGTGCGAGATCGCGGAGGGCAATGGATCGATTGCCTATGTGCAGGGCGTGATCCGCCACCCGGCCCACCCGGAGAAAGAAGGGATCCATGTCCCGATGCATGCGGACCGCAGTCCATTCCCGGGAGGTGTCTATGTCGCTTTGGGCATGAAAGGCCAAGCCTGCCCCATACCAGGCAAACCGTTCTTCCACCAGCACGATGCCCCCCTGGGCTGTGGCCTTGAATCTGGCCGCAACCGGGGTGTGGTCGGATGAATGGATGTAGTGCAGGACGAATTCCTGGTCCGGCTGCATGGGGTAGGAGGCCAGGATCGTGTTCTGACCGCGGTGGACCAGTTCCAGCCGGAACTCCTGGCCGGCAGCTGAACCGGGAAGTAGAGTTCCGTACACACAGACCACCAGGCACACTAAGACCGGTGCTCTCCTTCGACATGCCGTCCACAGCATGGAAAACATCCTCTCATATCCGGCAGGGCAGGCCTACCCTGCCGGATTGGTCTGCCGGTTTATGAGGCTTTTAAGGCTGGGCGCCCTGTTCTTTGAAGTATCGAGCTGACCCTGGGTGGAGATCCAAGGGGCTGTTGACCGCATTCTGGGGCGTAAGCTGCTTGGCAATGGGATGGATATCCACCAGGGCGTGCTTGCCCTGATCCACATTTTCAAAGATGGCCTTGGTCACTCTATAGGCCAGATCTTCCTGCATGTCCTTGTTGGCCACCATGACGTTGGAATCGCCGATGCACAGGACGTCTTCGCTCACGTCATCATATGTTCCGCCCGGGATGGTGGTCTTCAGGTAGTAGGGATACTTTTCAACGATTGTGTCGGCCAGGTCCTCGCCGACTGGAACCAGGGCGATGTCCCGGGTTGCAGCCAGGTCCATGACCGCTGAAGCCGGGTAGGCAAAGTTGAAAAAGCAGGCGTCGACAATGCCGTCCTTGAGGGCCTGCACTGATTCGGACTGAGACAGGTGGGCGATCTCCAGGTCTTTTTTCAGGTCATACCCGTACTCGCGGAGGATGACCTTGGCCATGGTCGAACACCCGCTGCCGGGCACGTCGATGGATACCTTCTTGCCTTTCAGGTCGGCCAGGGAGGTGATCCCCGAATCGGTGGTAGTCACGATGTGTTCCGGTGCCGGGTACATCTGGAACAGAGCGACCAGGGGATAGGAGTCCTGAAACGGGTCCTGGCCGTGGACCGCCTTATAGGCCACGCTGCCCATGACCATGCCCATATCCGTGTCTCCCAGCCCGACCAGGCGGCTGTTTTCCACGGAGGCGCCGGTGGACTCGGCCGCACAGCGGATACCGTCCACAGTCTTTTGGATGACCACGGACATGCCCCCGCCGAGAGGGTAATACACCCCTCCAGGGCTGCCAGTGCCCATGGTCAAAAAGGTGGTTCCAGCCCAGGCCAGGCCGGAGGCCAAAACCAGTGCCAGTCCAGCGATCAGGGGCGTGCACAGAAAACGTTTGCTCATAGCATCCTCCTGCAGGTTTGGGGTCCAGGCGCAAAGCGCCTTACAAGGCCTCGTCGCGAGAATAGGTATCAAAGTCCTCAAATGCTGATTCCATCTGCTCCAGGGCGTGCAGGGCACTGTTCCCGGTTTGCAGAGCCACCGCGGCCAAAAGGGCGTTTATCAGACTCATGGCCGCGGTATAGGATTCAAAAAAACTGGGCACGGCGGTGGAGACGATAAGAGGCGTATCGGCCAGGTGAGCCAGGGGCGAGAGCATGCTGTCGGTCAGGCCCACAACCTTTGTCCCCTTGGATTTCAGTTTTCCGGTCAAATCGATGGTGGTCTGGGTATAGCGGCGGAAGCTGATGCTGATCAGAACATCGTCCGGACCGGCCCCGATGGCCTGCTCCGGCAGGTCGCACACGTCCGGCTTCAACAGCCTGGATGTGGAGGAAAAAAAACGCAGGGTGAAAAAGAGGTAGAAGGCCAGGGCATAGCTGGAACGAAGGCCCAGGATGTATACGGTGTTCGCCTGAGTGATGGCCCGGACCGCTTCCTGAAAGGTCTCTTCGGTCAGGGAGGAGCTGATTTCCCGGATGTTGTCCATGTCCGTAGAGAGGACTGTGGAGAGGACGGAGCCCTGCAGTCTGTCCGGTGAGTCGGCCAGGCGGCGGGTGGTGCTGAAGTCGGTAAACGCCTCTCGGGCCAAGGCGTCCTTGAATGCATTGAATCGGGAGAAGCCCAAGAAGTGGATGAATCTGGACACTGTTGCCTCCGAGGTCCCCACCTGCGCAGCCAGCTGGGCCTGGGTAGAGACCAGGACATCGTTGGCGTGATGAAGGATATGCCTGGCTATTTTGCGTTGACTGGGGGTCAATCCCGGAAAACGTTCGGCCAGGATGGTGGAGAGCGTGCCCATATCAATGAACCTCAACCGGGGGAGTCTCAATCCTCAATACGAAGGGCTGGTGTTTCAATTGGTTAGGCTCAGGACCGTTGAGACCAAGTGAAAGAAAATTTTCATTAAATGTATAATTTGCAAATTTTATTGCATGAGGGATGAAAATTGTCAACCCAATGCTCCCTTTTTAAGGAAAGAGAATTCCCCTCCTGAGCTGTGGCAAGGAGTTCTGAACCTTTACCCCGGCCTGGATTTGTGAAATTAAGAACTTTGACCAGTGGGGCGCAGGTGGTGTTGAGGGCGTCATGCAAACTATCCAGGTCAAGAGGCAGGTATTGCAGGATGTTAAATGGTAAATCCGTTGAGTTGTTTTGTGAAGGTGTGAACTCGAGCGCTTAGGGAGATGTTCCAGGTCAGAGAGGGCAATAAAAATCTACAAATCTATTGACACAGAGGTGCTGATATGTAAAAACTTTCCAAAATACAAAAAAAGGCATGCATTTCATGTTATGCATTGTTATAATGCATAGTGTGTATGCTGTTTTGCATATGGCATAAGAAAAACAAAAGGAGGGATTATGTCATCTCAGGAAAGGCATTACGAATCGCACTGGCAGGAGGAAGAATACTATTATCAGAATCCTGAATTTATTGGCCAGGCCAATATTACTGATCCAGGCATATTCGACCGGATGAGCCTGGATAACTTTCCAGAATGCTATAAGGAGTTTGCCGATCTCTTGGATTGGGACCAGTATTGGCACACAACACTGGATACAAGTGATGCCCCATGCTGGAAATGGTTTGTGGGTGGAAGGCTGAACGCATGTTACAACTGTGTGGACAGACATCTGGACAGCTATAAAAATAAAACCGCCATACATTTTGTCCCTGAGCTGGAAGAAGAGCCGGTTCAGAATATCACCTATCAGGAGCTGTATCGCCGGGTGAATGAAACTGCAATCATGCTTCGCGACTTCTGCGGGCTCAAGGCCGGAGACAGGGTGACCCTGTATCTGCCCATGACCCCGGAGTTGCCCATTACCATGCTGGCTTGCGCCAGGTTGGGCATCATTCACTGCCAGGTCTTTGCCGGATTCAGCGGAAAAGCCTGTGGAGACAGGATCTGGGATTCGGAAAGCGAGGTCCTGATCACCATGGACGCCTATTACCGCAGCGGCAAGCTCTTAAACCACAAGGCCAATGCCGATGAGGCGGTCAAGGCGGCCGAAGAGCAGGGGCAGAAAGTGAACAAGGTTCTGGTCTGGAGACGCTATCCCGGGACCTATTCGTCCTCCGCACCAGTGGTCGAGGGCCGGGACTACTTTGTGGACCAGCTCCTTGAAAAGTATAAGCGGCAGGAGATTGCCCCGGCCTCCATGCCTGCGGAAGACATTCTGTTTCTGATGTACACCAGCGGCTCCACCGGCAAGCCCAAGGGATGCCAGCACAGCATAGGCGGCTATCTTTCCTATGTGGCCTGGATGTCCAAGTATGTTCAGGACATCCATCCCGAGGACGTGTACTGGTGCATGGCTGATATCGGCTGGATCACCGGCCATTCCTTCATTGTCTACGGCCCGTTGGCTGTGGCGGCCAGTACCGTGGTCTACGAAGGCGTGCCCACGTACCCCGACGCCGGCCGGTGCTGGCGCATAGCAGAAGAACTCGACGTGGACATCTTCCACACCTCGCCCACAGCTATTCGCGCCCTGCGCAAGGTGGGCGGGGATGAGCCGGCCAAGTACAATTACAGCTTTAAGCATATGACCACCGTGGGCGAGCCCATCGAGCCGGAAGTGTGGCGCTGGTACTACGAGGTTGTGGGCAAGGGCAAGGCGGTGATCGTGGACACCTGGTGGCAGACCGAGACCGGCGGCTTCCTGTGCAGCACCCTGCCCGGGATCCAGCCTATGAAGCCGGGAAGTGCCGGGACTGGGCTGCCCGGCATCCATCCGGTGATACTCGACGACGAGGGCAACGAGATCCAGCCCGGAGAAGGCAAGGCCGGGAACCTGTGCATTAAAAACCCCTGGCCCGGGGCCTTCCAGACCATTTGGAAGAACAAGGAGCGGTATATAGACAGCTACTACGGCAAGTACTGCCGTGACAAGAACAGCACGGACTGGAGGGACTGGCCCTATATGGCCGGGGATGCGGCGGTGATGTCTGCAGACGGCTACGTGCGCATCCTGGGCCGGATCGACGACGTGATCAATGTCTCGGGCCACCGTCTGGGAACAAAGGAGATCGAGTCCGCGGCCTTGGCGGCGGAAGAAGTGGCCGAGGCCGCAGTGGTTGCCGTGACCGATGAGATAAAAGGTGCGGTGCCGGAGCTGTACGTCTCGCTGAAGCCGGACTATGACCCAAGCGACGATCTGGCCAAGAAGGTCTCGGACGCTGTTGCCGATGTCCTGGGCAAAATAGCCAAGCCCTCCAATGTGTATATCGTTCCGGATATGCCCAAGACCAGATCCGGAAAGATCATGCGCAGGGTTTTGGCCTCAATCTCCTCCAACAAGGACGTGGGAGATGTGAGCACCCTGGCCAATCCTCAGGTGGTGGAAGAAATCCGGCGCCAGGTTCAATCAGGGTAAAGACCTCCCGGCCGGCGGGCCTTAAAGCCCGCCGGCCGGGGAATTGTTATTCAAAATGCGATTTGGCCTGGGAAAATGCGTCTTTGAGATGAGTCCAGGCCTGATCGACTCCCTTGCGCAAGTCCTCCCAGGCATCCTCGCTTGAGTCCCGCATCTTGTTCAGCTGCTCGCGGATCTCGTCCCGTTTGGCCCTGAACCTCTCCACCTGAGCCTCGTATTCCCGTCTGGAATCCATCTGAGCCAGCTTGCCCTGGACCTGCAGCTGATCAAGGGTGCTGTTCAGCTCGTCCAGCTTTTCTTTCAGGTCCTGAATATATTCTTCTCTGCTGCGCATGGGCATGTTTCAACTCCCGGTTGCGGTTTTGGGTAAAATATACCTTATGCGAAAAGGCCGGGAAGTTGTCAAGAAGACTCGACCCCCGCATCCGCTTCTGCTATACATGAGATGGGAATATGCGTGTTCGCCGGTTCAGACAGCTGAGAAGCCAAATCCACCATCCTCGTATGGGGCGAGCCCCTTCGGGGCTGGGAGAAGGAGCCCAAAGAGATGAGGACACAAGAGGATAATATTTGCTGGCTGGGTACAACCGGAATGGACGATGTGGGCCGGGTGGGAGGCAAGAATGCAGCCCTGGGGGCCATGATCCAGGAGCTGAAGGGAGAGGGGATCCTGGTTCCGGAAGGGTTTGCCACCACGGCCGACATGTACTGGCAGGTCATCCGGGCCAATGGGCTGGATCACACAGTCGCTCAAGGCATTTCCCAGCTGCGGGACGGAACACAGTCCCTGTCCGCAGTCGGACGGGAGATCCGGACCCGTTTTCTCCAGTTCAGCTGGCCGGAGGAGATCGCTGCGGACATAACCGAGGCCTACAGGCAGTTAAGCGCCCTGTACGAGACCCAGGCCGTGGATGTGGCCGTGCGCAGCAGCGCCACCGCAGAAGATCTTCCCGAGGCCTCATTCGCCGGACAGCAGGAGACCTTTCTGAACATCAGCGGTGAGAGTCAGCTCCTGGAGGCCATCCGCAAGTGCTTTGCCTCCCTGTTCACTGACCGGGCCATCAGCTATCGGGAGGAACGAGGCTTTGACCACCTGCAGGTGGCCCTGTCCGCCGGGGTGCAGAAAATGGTCCGTTCCGACCTGTCCGGGTCCGGGGTTATGTTTTCCATAGATACCGAGACCGGTTTCCCGCATACCGTGATCATCAATGCCGCCTGGGGGCTGGGGGAGAACGTGGTCCAGGGGACGGTCACCCCGGATGAATACCGCGTTTTCAAGCCCCTGCTCTCAGACCCCGGATGCCGGCCCATAGTGGAGAAGAACCTGGGGGCCAAGGAACAGAAGATGGTCTACGCTCACGGGGGGACGAAATCGATCAAGAATGTACTGACTACAGCGGAGGAAAAGCAGTCCTTTGTCCTGTCCGATGACGAGATCCTGCAGCTGGCCAGATGGGCCAAGGCCATTGAGGACCATTACGGCCGGCCCATGGATATGGAATGGGCCAAAGACGGGCAGAGCAAGGAGATCTTTATGGTCCAGGCCAGGCCGGAGACCGTGCAGTCCAGACGGGGAGCGGCCAGCCTGAAGCACTACCGTCTCAAAGAGCGGGGGGAGCCCATTGTCGCCGGACTGAGCATCGGGGATGCCATTGCCTCCGGGAGGGTGTGCCGGATCGCCTCGGCCGCGGATATCGAACGCTTTGAAGACGACTCCATTCTGGTCACGGAGATGACCGACCCGGATTGGGTCCCGATCATGAAGAAGGCAGCGGGCATCGTCACCGACCACGGAGGACGGACCTGTCACGCGGCCATCGTCAGCAGGGAGCTGGGTATTCCGGCCATCGTGGGCACCGGGAGCGGAACCCAGGTCTTGCAGCCAGGGGACGAGGTGACCATGTCCTGCGCCGAAGGGGAGGAGGGTGTGGTCTACCGAGGCATTCTGGACTATGAAATCAGCGAGGTCAGTCTGGACGACATCCCGGAAACAGCCACCCAGATCATGATGAATATCGCCAGCCCAACAGCCGCCTATCGCTGGTGGCGGCTGCCCTGCCACGGGATCGGCCTGGCCAGGATGGAGTTTATCATCAACAATGTGATCAAGATCCACCCCATGGCCCTGCTCCGCTTTGACCAGCTTGAGGACCGAACGGCCAGGGCGAACATCGAAATGCTCACCTATAGGTATGCGGACAAGGCAGAGTATTTTGTGGACAATCTGGCCATGGGCATCGCCAAGATCGCCGCTTCCCAGTATCCCTATCCGGTCATCGTGCGCATGAGCGACTTCAAGACCAATGAATACGCCAACCTGATCGGGGGACGGGCCTTTGAGCCCCATGAGAGCAACCCCATGATCGGGTTTCGGGGGGCCTCCCGGTACTATTCAAAGGAGTACCGGGAGGGCTTTGCCCTGGAATGCCGGGCTGTGAAGCGGGTCAGAGAGGAGATAGGTCTGAGCAACGTGGTGGTCATGATCCCCTTCTGCCGTACCCTGGCCGAAGCGGACAAGGTCCTGGAGGTCATGGCCGGGAATGGGCTTTCCCGGGGGGAAAACGGGCTGGAGATCTATGTCATGTGCGAGATCCCATCCAATGTCCTCCTGGCCGAGGAGTTCGCCCGCCGATTCGACGGCTTTTCCATCGGTTCCAACGATCTCACCCAGCTCATTCTGGGCGTGGACAGGGACTCTGGACAGCTCAAGCACCTGTTCAACGAGCAGGACGAGGCCGTCAAACGGAGCATCAGCGCCCTGCTGCAGACCGTAAAAGCCAAGGCCCCGGGGTGCAAGGTGGGCATCTGCGGCCAGGCCCCGAGCGACTATCCGGAATTTGCCGCCTTCCTGGTCCGGGAAGGGATCGACTCCATCTCCCTGAACCCGGACAGCGTGCTTCCTGTTATGCAGCGGGTGGCGGCCATAGAGAAGGAGATGGGCCACAGCCCGGGGAGATAGGGTTCTTCGACGTAGTCTGTGGATTTTTGGAGTTTGCCATCTCTTCTGTGTGCCCACTTTCGCCCCGGTATTTTCTAAGCCCCGCCAAAGGGGGATCCCTGCCCCCTCCAGGCACTCACATGATGGACATTGCCTTCAGATGGACTGAGCATATCATGCATGTGAGTGCCTGGTTTCCCCCTTTTGGCGGGACCAAGAAAATGTGCGGGCCTGTCGCTTACGGCACACAGAAGAAACGGCAAACTCTTATGTATGCAATTCCACCTTCTGTGTCGAAGAGCCGGGGAGATAGAGTCCAGGATGCCGGGCGGTGAAATGCAGCTTGACAGGGAGGCCGGGACAAGACACAAGGGCCAGTGGTCGCCGGCGTCTCGGAAAGAGACCCCTTCGGCCTGAGACGAGCGATATCCGCTCATATCCTATCCTTATTAGAAAGCAGGGGTGTTCATGCGAACATTCTTCTTGCCCCAGCAGGGAAAAGCCGGGGTGCTGACCATTGCCCATCGAGGGGCCCGCTCCATGGCCCCGGAAAACACCTTGCAAGCTATCAGAAAGGCCCACGCCGTGGGAGCTGACATGTGCGAGGTGGATGTCCGGCTCACAGCGGATGACGTGCCGGTGCTGATCCATGACAAGGTCCTGGAACGGGTGAGCAATATCCGGGAAGTCCCCGATTTTCAGGGCCGCAGGTCGTGGGCGGTGGGCAGCTTGACTTTGGAGGAGCTCATGCGCCTGGACTGCGGCTCCTGGTTCCTGGCCCAGGATCCTTTCCGCTGCATCCGCGGGGGGAAGATCCCTGCGCAAGAGATGGAAAGCTACAAGGGCCTGCACCTGGCCACCTTGGAGCATGCCCTGGGGCTGATCAAGGCCAGCGGGTGGCGGATCAACCTGGAGCTCAAGGACGTGGGCCCCAAGCGGAATCAGGTCCTGGTGGACCGGGTGTGCGCATTGATCCGGGACATGGACCTGGTGGATCAGGTCCTTATTTCCTCCCTGCGCTTTGAGACCCTGGAGGCGGTTCGGGCCATGGGGCCGGAGTTCCATTTGGCCTTTGTGGACAGCATTGTCCACCCCCAAGTCATCTACCGTCTGCAGAGCATCCAGGCCACGACCTATCACCCCAAGCATACCCTGGTCCGCCCGGATCTGATCAGGGCCTGCCGGGGGGCGGAAATTGCGGTCAATGTGTGGACAGTGAACAGGCTCACGGATCTGAGGCTGCTGCAGGCCATGGGCGTGGACGGGATCATCACCGATGTCCCCCAGCGGATGCACACCCTCCGGATTGTCCCGGCTGCGGTCTAGGTTGGGGTCAGGATGCGCAGGGCAGGGATGTCCGTCCAGGCCTATACCAACACCCAGAAGTAGGCGCAGCCGGCGGCCAGGAAGAGGACGCTGGGAGTGATTATCCGCAGCCAGGCAGCGAAAGGGTTGACCCGGAAGAACTCGCAGGTCAGCAGAAAGCAGATATGCAGGGGGGAGCCCAGGACCCCGGCGTATCCGGCAAACATGGCCAAAACCAGATACGCGAGCCTGTTTTCCAGCCCCAGGTGATCCAGGATGCCCACGATGAGCGGAAAAGTAGCCCCAACAAAGGCCAGGGTGATTCCGGAGATCATTCCCACCACCAAGGGCAGGAAAACGCTGATCAGAACCAGGGCCGAGGCGCTGCCCGTGCCCTGAGCCAACTCCCGGACCACACCGCTTGTATCCAGCACATCCTTGAAGACGAAGATGGCCACCAGGGTAAAGAGCATCTGGAGGAAGTGCTTCTTGACCAGAAGAGGCCAGACCGTGGCAGTCTTAAGCCGGTTCTGGCGCAGACAGGCCCAGATCGCAAGGACCAGGGCCAAAATGAACCCCAGTTCTGAGGGCACGGGGATATCAGCGACCCAGATCGCTCCCTGAAGGCCGAGGGTTCCCCCCACGGCCAGGGCCAGGGGGAGGGTGTCCCACCAGGTCCCGCTGTGCCCGTCAGGAGGGGCGGATTCAGAGGCCTGTTGCGGGAGGGGCATTTTCCGGGGACGCAAAAAGAAAATCCAGCCCAAGAGGATGCAGATGGGAAAGCTGGGCCAGGTGAGCCCGATGAACTGCAGCAGGGAGGTGCTGCTCAGGGAAGCGGCCAGGATGATGCCCGGATACATGGGCCAGATCAGCTCCCATAAATGCCGGAACCAGTAGTTGAGCAGGGTCTGATGCATTGGGGTCAGGGAGAATTCGCGGGCCGCGGACTTGACCATGGGAGCGGAGAACACGGCGCCGCCGGGCATGGGCAAAAGCCCGATCAGGGCCGGGAAAAAGGCCAGGCGGAGCCTGGGCCATTTCAGATGCCTGGACAGGGTGTGCATGATCTTCTGGCTCTGACCGCTGGTCTCCAAAAGATGGCTCAGGATCATGATGGCTTCAATGATAACCAGGAGCAGGATGAACTGGGGGGCGGCCAGGGCCGAAACTGCGGTTGCGGCCCAGTCTATCGGCCCCAGTCCGAAGCTCAGCCCCAGGATGAGGCTGCCGGCCAGGATGGAGAGACCTATGCCCAGCCTGAAGCGGATTCCAAGGAGCATGAGGGCAAAAGCCGCGCCGACCTTGAGCACGGGAAGAAACAGTGGTGCGTCCATATTTATCATAGCAGCGTATTAAGGTGTTTTTCCTTCATCCCCGGGGGCCTCCGGCCGGCCCAGAATCCATGCCGCGGCACTCGCCAGGTCAAAAGCGATGCACGACGGATGCCCGCCCCATCCGGATTCCTCCCTGCAGGGCTGTTTCTGTTCAGGCCCCGGACCCTGGGGGGAGGCAATCAGAATGGAGCCCAGCAGGCCCGCATTGCGGGCAAAGAGGATATCGGATTCTTTGTCTCCGATCATCAGGCTTGTGCCGGGCTGGAGGCCGTGCTCGGCAGCCAGCCTGGTCCACAGGCCGGTCCCGGGTTTGCGGCAGTCGCAGCCCTGGTCCGGGGCATGAAAGCAGACCGCATGGCCGTCAATGACGATGCCGTGCTCCCGGAGTCTGTCCTCCAGCGCGGCCTGGACCCGGGAGAAGTCCTGTCTGGAGAAATAGCCTCGTCCCACACCGGACTGGTTGGTGACCACAAACAAGCGGAATCCGGCCCGGGACAGGGCCCGGAGTCCTTGTGCGGCCCCGGGCAAAAGGCGGACCCCCTCCGGACTGGCCAGGTAGTGCCGGTCGTAGATGATGGTTCCGTCCCGGTCCAGGAGGATGCTGCAAACTGATGAAGCAGTGGGCATAGGCCTGTGTACCAAGGGGTCGGGAGGAAGTAAACACAGCAAAGGCCGGCTGTGTTGCAGGCCGGATAGGCTTCTGATATGTTTTGGCCAATCGAGGGGCTGGATGCCTTCGACGGGCGATACGCCCTTTTCAGGGTTGTGCACACACGTTTTCCCATCATTATATGATCACACTGATTGCAGCGGTGCTCCTCGCTCTGGGTGTTTCGGCCTTGTGTTCCCTGGCTGAAGCAGTCCTGTATTCCGTAAGCTGGAGCTACATCGAGACTCTGCGCCAGTCGGGAAGCACCTCGGGCAAGGTGCTGTTCAAGCTGCGGGAGAACGTGGACGAGCCGATTACGGCCATTTTGACCCTGAATACGATCGCCCATACCGTCGGGGCCTCGGTTGCCGGCGCATCCGCGGCAGTGGTCTTTGGCTCCGATTCCCTGCTTGTCTTTTCTGTGGTCTTTACCCTCCTGATCCTGATCCTGTCCGAGATCATTCCCAAGACCATCGGGGTGATGTACAACAGGGGACTGGCCGTCTTCATGGCTCGGCCTTTGAATCTTCTGGTCCTGGCCATGAAGCCGGTGATCAAGGCCATCAGCCTGCTGGTGTACTTCATCGGCCGCAATCAGGACAGCCCGGAGCATTCGGAAGAAGACCTTCTGGCCCTGGCCAGCTTGACTCGCAAGAGCGGGGTGCTTAAACGGTTCGAAGAGCTGTCCATTCAAAACATCCTGGCTCTTGATACCCGTACCGTGCGTCAGGTCATGACCCCGCGCACGGTTATTTTTTCTCTGCCCAGCCAGAGCACTGTATCCGAGGTCTGGGACGGACAGCATGTCTGGCCTCACAGCCGGGTGCCGGTGTACGACAACGATGATCCGGAAGATATCGTCGGTCTGGTCTACAGGCGGGAGGTTCTGCAGGCCCTGGCCCAGGACCGGTATGAACAGAAGCTCAGCGACCTGATGAAGCCGGTTCACTTTGTCCTGGAGTCCATGACCCTGGACCGGGTGCTGGTCACCTTTCTGGAATCCAGGCTGCATCTGGCCGTGGTTCTGGATGAATACGGCGGTTTGGCCGGGGTGATCACCCTGGAGGATATCCTGGAAGAGATCCTGGGCAACGAAATCATGGATGAAACCGATCAAGTTGCTGATATGCGCGATCTGGCCCGGCGCAAGCGCCAGAGGCTGCAGAACGCGGCTGGGAAAACCTAAGGAGGTGGCACATGGCCGGAAAATCAGGCCAGCGCATGATGTATATTGGTGCCTTCGCCCTGCTGGCCGTGGGGTTGGCGGGATTGATGATCAGCGGAGTGAGCAGGGACAGCGTCTACTTCTTGAATGTTTCAGAGGCCTTGGCCAAGGGGCTGGACAACCTGGACAAGGCCAGGCTGTTCGGGAAAGTGAAGGAAAACGGCCTGGAGCACCGGAAGGATACCGTGGGAGTGAGCTTTCTGCTGGCTGATACGGAGAATCCTGACCAGGCCATCCGGGTTGCCTACCAGGGGGCTGTGCCGGACACCTTCCGGCCCGGAGTGGAGGTGATCGTTGAAGGAAGATCACACAGCACGGCCTCGTCGTTCACCGCCCATACCCTGATGACCAAATGCCCCTCCAAATACGAGAACGAGTAGCAGCCCTTGATGACACATAGTATAGGTTTTTTCTGTTTGCTGGCTGGGATGGGGCTGAGCATTGCGCTCTGCGCCTGGTGCGGGCACATGCTCTGGCGGGGAAAGGCGCAGGGGATGCACAAGGTGGTGTGGATCCAGGCGCTCATCGTGGGCTTGACCCTGGTTCCCTCCCTCATTCTGGCCGACGCCCTGCTCGGACATGATTTTTCCTTTAAGCTGGTGGCCGACTACACAGACTCCCTCCTGCCCTGGACCTACGCCCTGACCGCATTCTGGGCCGGCCAGGAGGGCTCGTTCCTGTTCTGGACCCTGGCCCTGGCCGTGGTTGGGCTGTTCTGGGCCGGATCGTCCTCCGGCAGGGGCGTGCCGGCAGAAAGCACCTGTGCTTTCTGGATGGTCTACAGCCTGGTCCAGGCCTTTTTCTTTCTGATCTTGACCACGGTCAGCAACCCCCTGCTCCAGCTCTCACCGCCCCCTGCAGACGGAAACGGCCTCAATCCCTTGCTGCAGCATCCGGGGATGGTCTTTCATCCCCCACTGCTGTTCATCGGATACGCCGGTCTGACCGTACCGGCCGCGGCCGGCCTGGGAACGGTCTTTGTCCAGGACGACGCCTGGCTGGAACGGGTCAGAAACTGGACCTTAACGGCCTGGATCTTTCTGACCGCCGGCATTGTCCTCGGGGCCTGGTGGTCGTATATGGAGCTGGGCTGGGGCGGATACTGGGCCTGGGATCCGGTGGAGAACGCCTCCCTGATTCCCTGGCTGGCCTGCAGCGCCTTCGTGCACACGGCGGTCATCGGCCGCAAGAGCCGGGCCCTGGGCCGAACCAATGTAGCCCTGGCCGGGCTGAGTCTCGTGCTCTGCCTCCTGGCCACATTCGTTACCCGCAGCGGGATGCTGGACTCCCTGCACGCCTTCGGGGCTCAAGGGGTGGGCCTGCCCCTGATCTGGGGCATGGGAGCCGGAGTCCTCTTGGTGCTGCTGGGGATACTCGGGGCCCAAACCTCCCTCCGGCGCCAGCTGCCCTCCATCGGCAGCCAGCAGGGTGGGATCGTCCTGCTGACCTGGCTTTTGCTCATCCTGGCCGCTGTGATCGGCCTGGGGACCCTGTGGCCGCTGATCAGCCGGATCTGGTCCGCGCAAAGCGTGGGGTTCGGTCCAGATTTCTACAACCGGGTCTGCCTGCCCTTTTTTGCCCTGTTCATCATCGGCCTGCCCTTCTGCCCCTGGCTGGGGTGGACCGGCTGGAAGCGTTTTCCCAAAGTGCTGGCCGGAATCCTGGGCGGGGCCCTGATCCTGGGGGCGGCTGCCTGGACCCTGGGGATCCGGGATCTTCTCCCCCTGCCCACTGTTGCCTTTGCCCTTGTCGCCGTGCCCTCTCTGCTTGGTATCTGTCTGTATCGCTCCGCATACCGCAGGCGCAGGTCGGGATGGGCGGTGATGGCGGTTCATATCGGGCTGGCTGTAGTGGCTCTGGGCATTGCCGTGTCCGGTCCCTACGCCCAGGAGAAAGACGCGGTGCTCAGTCCTGGACAACAGCTGCGGCTTAAGGAGTATACCTTCACCCATCTCTCTCTGAGCAGAGAGCGGACCCAAAGGATGGAGGCCTACAAAGCCACTTTGCGGGTGGCCAAGAACGGCAGGGAGATCGCACGTCTGGTCCCGGAGCGCAGAATGTACCGCAGCTTCAACCAGCCCTTTGCCGAGGCCGCTGTTATTCCCGGCCTGGGAGACGAGATCTACGCCACATTGCTGGGCTTTGACCAGGAGGACCGGGTTCGGGTTCAGGTGCGGATCAATCCCGGAGTGAACTGGATCTGGATAGGAGGAACCCTCATGTGTCTGGCCGGGCTGCTGGCCATACGGAGGCAGAGGCCACCCCGGCAGGAAAGTGATGCATAAGGCAGTACCCAGGCATCCGGGACAAAAAATAGGGGTTCTTCGACGTAACCTGTGGATTTTTGGAGTTTGCCGTCTCTTTGTAATCGTTCAGGCTCCCTGAACAAATACCTCTATTCTATGTGCTGAGAAGGAAGGGCTTGAGGTGGGGACACAGGTGAGACAGGAGCTGGTCTTTGAGCTGAAGGATGTGAGCTACGGATACGGGGCCGGGGATGTCCTGCATGCTGTTTGGCTTCAGATCCCGGCCCGGACCACCGTCCTGGTCTCCGGCCCGAACGGAAGCGGAAAGACCACCCTGTTCAAGCTGCTGTCCGGGGTGCTGACCCCTTCGCAGGGGCGCATCGACCGCTGGATATCCTGGGCAGAGATGGTCAGTCTGGGCCATGAGACCGCTTTGTATTCCGGATTGACCGTGCTCGAGAATCTGCGTTTCTGGACCCGCATGTACCGCAGCCAGAAACCGGAGCGGGAGCTTCTGGACCTCCTGGCCCGGGCAGGGCTGGAGGCAGTGGCCTATGAGCCGGCCTCTCATCTGTCCCGGGGCATGGCTCAGCGCTTGAGCCTGGCCCGGGTGTTGGCCTTGACCCCCAAAGTGCTTCTGCTGGATGAGCCCATGACCGGTCTGGATGGTCCGTCCCAGGACATGATACGCAGGGAGGTGGTCCGGGCCAGAAGGCGGGGGGCCACGGTCCTGCTGATCACTCATTCCCCGGATACGGACATCCAGTCGGCGGACTACCGCCTGGAACTGGGCGAAGGGAAAGCGACAATGCGGGCGTGGGACTGATGCGAGACAGCGTGTGCGGACATGTTCAGGAAGCGAAGGCCGAAGGCGGGACATGTGGGCCCAGATAGCAGCCCTGGCCGGAAAGGACCTGCGCCTGTTTCTGACCCGGGGGCATGGGGCGGTTCAGGCCATTCTCCTTGGCCTGCTGCTGATTTTTCTCTTCAGCCTGGCCGGGGCCGGGGAGGACAGAGTGCCGGGGGATTGGGCCGCGGCCATCTTCTGGTTGGCCAGCTGTTTTTGCCAGGTCCTGGTTTTTAATGCCCTTTACGCCCTTGAGGATGCACACAATGCCCGGGACGCCCTGCTCATGGCCCCTATGCCCGTGCAGGCCATCTGGGCCGGGAAGGCGGCGGCCGGGGGAGCGGTGCTGATCATTGTCCAGGCCGTGTTCATCCCGGCCTGCACTGTTTTTCTCAAGCTGGGCGGGGTGCATTCCTGGGCCTGGCTGTATGGAACCATCCTGCTCATTGACTGCGGGGTGATTGTTTTGGGCGCCCTGCTCGGAGGGATGGGCAGCGAGCAGTCCGGCCGGGATTCCCTGTTCACAGTGATTTTTTTCCCCCTGCTGGCCCCGTTGCTCCTGGCCGGGATCCGCCTGGGCGGGTTTGCCCTGGAGGGCGGGCTGGACAATCCCTGGGCCTGGGTTCAGCTGGCCGCGTCCTTTGATCTGGTGTTTGCCGGTTTGGCCCTGCTCCTTTTTCCAGTTGTCTATCGAGGATGACCCGCTGGGGAAACCCCGCATGTCTGGCCAGCCGCAGGCCCGCAGCGACAGCCAGCAACTCCGCCGGAGATACAGGGATGCCGTTTTTTTTCATTCTTGCCGCGCTCACCTGGGCCGCCCTACTCGTTTCGCAGGGCATGGTCTGGCTCTACGCCCCGGTGGAGGCGAGTATGGGCCCGGTGCAGAAGATATTCTATCTGCATCTGCCTCTGGCCTGGTGGGCATTCATGGCTTTTTTTGCCGTTTTTGTGGCCAGCATCGGCTTCTTGTGGACCAGGAGACCGGCCTGGGACAGACTGGCCGCGGCCTCGGCCGAAGTCGGGGTTGTGTTTACCCTTCTGGTCCTGATTACTGGCTCCATGTGGGGCAGGGCTTCCTGGAACACCTGGTGGACCTGGGATCCCCGTCTGACCACGGCCCTGGTCATGTGCTTCGCATACAGCGCCTATCTGGCCCTGCGCCAGGCATGGATCCCCAGCCCCAGACGGGAGGTGCTGTGCGCGGTGCTCGGGGTTCTGGCCTTTGCCGATGTCCCCCTGGTCTTTGTCTCCGCCCGCTTGTGGCGGAGCATACATCCTGCGGTCTTTGCCTCTTCCGGAGGCGGAATGCCCGGGGAGATGCTGAGCACCGTGGCAGTCTGCCTGCTGGCCTGGGGAGGTTTGACAGGGCTCATGATCACCCACAGGTACCGTCAGCTCCAGGTGCAGGCCAGACTGGACAGGCTTCTGGCGGAAAGATACAGGTGAGGAGCGGACATGCTCCGGGAACCAAAAGAACAGGGAGTCGTTTCTATGCTCAGTGGGTCAGGTATGCTCCTGGCGGCCAATATCGTGGTCTGGAGCGGCATAGCCCTCTATATCGTGGGCTTGGGCCGTCGATTTCAACGCCTGGACAGACGCGTCCACCAGCTGGAGATTCTGCGTGAGCAATCCACTGAGTCGAAATAGGCCGCACAGCGCGGCGGCAACCGGTCTTGTCCTTGTGGCCCTGGTGCTCATGATCGGATACTCCGTGGCCTATCGATGGGCGAACCCCTCGCTGACCATCCACAGGAGCCACTCCCATGCGCCGGAGCAAAATGACATGACGGACATGATCGGGAGCTTGATGCAGCGCCTGGAGGACAACCCGGAGGATGCTGACGCCCTGCGGGGGCTGGGGCAGGCCTTTATGCGCATGCAGGCCTGGTCCCAGGCCAGACGGTTCTGGGAGCGCCTGGTGGCTGTAGAGCCGGAGAATACAGATGCCCGCCAGCGGCTGGCCATGTGTCTCTTCCGGCTTGAGGAATACGCAGCTGCTGCAAAGGAATTGAGCCAGGTCCTTCGGGCTGAGCCGCACAACGGCTTCGCCCTTTTCAACCTGGGGGTGCTGTACACCCATTATCTCCATGATCCCAAGCAGGGACAGGCCTATTTTCAAAAAATCGTTGATTCGCCTGGGGTCAGTCCTGAGATCAAAGACCAAGCCCAGGAGCAACTTGAAGCCAGGAATGGAGGATAAGAGAACAATGACCAAAGTGCTCAAGCACGCCCTGACCTTTGACGATGTCCTGCTGACCCCGAGATATTCGGAGGTCCTTCCGGACACTGTGGATGTATCCACCCAGCTCACCCCCAGCATCCGCTTGAACATCCCCCTGCTCAGTGCAGCCATGGATACGGTTACCGAATCCAGGCTGGCCATTTCTATGGCCCGGGCCGGCGGAATCGGCGTTATCCACAAGAACATGTCTATTTCCAGGCAGCGGGTCGAGGTGGACAAAGTCAAAAAGTCCGAAAGCGGAATGATCGTGGACCCGATCACCATCGAACCGGAGTGCAGCGTGGGCCGGGCCCTGGAGATCATGGGTGAATACCGGATATCCGGACTGCCTGTGGTCAAGAACGAGCAGCTCCTGGGGATCGTGACCAACCGGGACGTCTTGTTTGTGGAAGACATGCAGACCAAGGTCTCGGAGGTGATGACCAGTGAACATCTGGTCACCGTGCCTCCGGGGACCAGCCTGGAACAGGCCAAGCGCCTGCTGCACAAGAACAGGATCGAGAAGCTCTTGGTCGTGGACGATGCGTACCAGCTCAAGGGGTTGATCACGATCAAGGACATAGACAAGATCAAGAAGTATCCGGATGCCTGCAAGGACGAGCTGGGCCGCTTGCGGGTGGCGGCTGCGGTCGGAGGCGGAGAGGACCTGGACGAACGCTCCGCGGCCCTGGTCAGCGCTGGTGTGGATGTCCTGGTCCTGGACTCGGCGCACGGACACAGCAAGAATATTCTTGCCGCTATCTCCAGGCTGAAGTCCGATTATCCAGAGATACAGGTCGTGGCCGGAAACGTGGCGACCACGGAAGGAACCGAGGCCCTGATCAAGGCCGGGGCGGACGCGGTCAAGGTGGGCATCGGGCCGGGCTCCATCTGCACCACCCGGGTGGTGGCCGGAGTCGGTGTGCCCCAGGTCACCGCCATCATGGATGCGGCCAAGGCCTGCCGCAAGCACGGCCGCTGCTTGATTGCCGACGGCGGGGTCAAGTTTTCCGGGGATGTGGTCAAGGCCCTTTCCGCAGGCGCGGACTCGGTCATGATGGGCAGCATGCTGGCCGGAACCGAGGAAAGCCCGGGGGAGACCATCCTCTATCAGGGCCGGAGATACAAGATCTACCGGGGGATGGGCTCCATAGACGCGATGAAGGAAGGCAGCAGCGAGCGGTATTTTCAGCAGCAGAGCAACAAGTATGTGCCGGAAGGCATTGTGGGCCGGGTTCCGTACAAGGGCAAGGTCAAAGAGACCCTGTATCAGCTGGTCGGGGGGCTCCGCTCCGGCATGGGCTATGTGGGCTGCGCCTCTATCCAGGAGCTCAAGGAGGACAGCGAGTTCATCCAGATCTCTGCGGCCGGATACAAGGAAAGCCATGTCCACGATGTGATCATCACCAAGGAATCCCCCAACTATCAGATAGAAAGCTACTAGCAAATGCCTGCGGGCCCGCCGCAGGTTATGCGAACCTTGAATTCTGAACTCGGAGCGCGCAATGCATCCTGAAGAAACGGTTCTCATCCTGGATTTCGGTTCCCAGTACACCCAGCTGATCGCCCGCCGCATCCGGGAGGCCGGGGTGTATTCCGAAATCCAGCCCTATACATTGCCTGTGCAGGAGATTCGGGCTCTTCAGCCCACTGGCATCGTTCTTTCCGGAGGTCCGGCCAGTGTGTGCGACCCGGACTCCCCGGGGGTTGATGCGGAGATTTTTTCCCTGGGAATTCCCATCCTCGGGATCTGCTACGGCATGCAGCTCATGGCCAAGGCCCTGGGCGGGGACGTGGTTCCGGCCCAGAACCGGGAGTACGGCCGGGCCGAGCTCAGTCTGCTGGCCCGTAATGCAGTGTGGACCAACATGCGCGATGACGGGCTGACGGTGTGGATGTCCCACGGAGACAGGGTCATACGTCCGCCGGACGGGTTTACTGTCCTGGCCCGGACCGATCAGGTGGAGATCGCGGCCATGGCCGACCCGGACCGTAAACTGTACGCCTTGCAGTTTCATCCGGAAGTGGCCCATACCGAGGACGGAGATCAGATCCTGCGCAACTTCCTGTTTGAGATTGTTCAGGCCAAGCCGAGCTGGACCATGGCCTCCTTTGTCCAGTCCGTTCTGGACGAGGTCCCGGCACAGGTGGGTTCCAGCCAGGTGGTCTGCGGCCTGAGCGGGGGGATCGATTCCACGGTGGTGGCCGCTCTTTTGCACCAGGCAATCGGCAAGCAGCTGCACTGCATCTTTGTGGACAACGGTTTGCTCCGGGCCGACGAAGGGGAGGAGGTGGTCCAGTACCTGCGCAAGTACTTCGACCTCAACCTGCGTTACGTTCAGGCCCAGGACATCTTTCTCAGCCGCCTGCATGGGGTGCACGACCCGGAGGAAAAGCGCAAGATCATCGGAAACACCTTTATCGAGGTCTTTGAACAGGAAGCCACGTCCATTCCAGGGGTTCGCTTCCTGGCCCAGGGCACCTTGTATCCGGACGTGATCGAAAGCGTGTCCTTTAAGGGGCCGTCAGCCGTGATCAAGAGCCACCACAATGTGGGCGGGCTGCCGGAAAAGATGAATCTTGAGCTCATTGAACCCCTGCGGGAGCTGTTCAAGGATGAAGTGCGCAAGGTGGCCATGGAGCTGGGCCTGCCGGATTTTCTGGTCTGGAGGCATCCGTTTCCCGGACCGGGGCTGGCCATCCGGGTGATTGGAGAGATCACCCCGCAACGGCTGGAGATCCTGCGTCGGGCGGACAAGATCGTGCAGCACGAGCTCATGGCTTCTGGGTGGTATTTTAAGATATGGCAGGGGTTTGCCGTGCTCCTTCCGTTGAAGACAGTGGGCGTGATGGGAGACGAGCGGACCTATGAGCATGTGATCGCCCTGCGGGCGGTGGAGAGCAAGGATGCTATGACCGCGGACTGGGCCAGGCTGCCAGACGACCTCCTGGCCCGGATCTCCAACCGGATCATCAATGAGGTCAAAGGGGTCAATCGGGTAGTTCTGGATATCTCCTCCAAGCCCCCGAGCACTATTGAATGGGAGTAGGGCCACTGTCGGGATTCGGCTCCAGTGGCCGATATATGCCGGGGCTTGATCCCGAGTCACGGATGACGGCCTGATCAAAAGGAAAATGCCATGTTTGGAATTGGTACCACGGAAGTCCTGCTCATCCTGGTAGTGGCCCTGCTGGTCATCGGCCCCTCCAAGCTGCCGGACGTGGCTCGGGCCCTGGGCAAGGGCATGGCCGAGTTTCGGCGCATGAGCTCTGATGTGAAACGGACCATTGATTTTGAGTCCCAGCTGGCGGACATGGAACAGAGCAGTCAGGCCAAGACCGGAACGGACAAAGCCGGCGCCGGCCAGGAAAGCGCGGATTCATCTTCGCAGCAGGGGATGACCGGGGAAGGGACCCAGGGGGACGAGGAGAGGCCAACCGGCCGGGAAACGGACGCAGCCCAGGACCGGTCCGCTGCGGGGACTGGACAGGGGCCGGACCGGGCGGAGGAGACCCGGAGTACGCACAATGGCTGATACGGAGGGACAGGAGACTCAGGACCAAGGCTCCGGCCTGGGGGAAATGGGGTTTCTGGAGCACCTGGACGAGCTGCGGAAGCGGCTGATCCGGGCCCTGATTGCGGCATTTGCTGGAATGCTGGCCTGTTATGCATTCTCCAAGACCCTGTTCGACTGGCTTATGCTCCCCTTGTTCCGGGCCTTGCCG
Source organism: Desulfovermiculus halophilus DSM 18834 (assembly GCF_000620765.1). NCBI lineage: Bacteria > Pseudomonadati > Thermodesulfobacteriota > Desulfovibrionia > Desulfovibrionales > Desulfohalobiaceae > Desulfovermiculus > Desulfovermiculus halophilus. Next base: position 30,591 of record NZ_JIAK01000011.1, on the reverse strand, counting down.
GATGAAAGCTCCATGATCTATACCGCCCCGCACGAGGCGTTTTTTACCTATATCAAGGTGGCTTTTGTGGCCGGGGTCTTTGTGACCAGCCCGTATATCTTCCACCAGGTATGGCTCTTCGTCCGCCCGGGGCTGTACGCCCATGAGCGGAAATACATCCTGCCCATTTCCTTCTGCTCGGCCCTGCTGTTTGTAGTCGGCAGCCTGTTCGGGTACTTCATCGTCTTTCCCTTTGCCTACAAGTTCTTCATGGGGTTCGCGGATGTATTCATCAGCCCCATGATTACTATGAAGGAAGGCTTTTCCTTTGCCCTCCGTCTGCTCATAGCCTTCGGCATTGTGTTTGAGCTGCCCCTGGTCATATTCTTCCTGGCCAGACTGGGCCTGGTTACCCCGGCCTGGCTGCGGGCGAAGCGCAAGTATGCAATCCTGTGCGGCTTTTTGGTTTCAGCCTTTTTGACCCCCCCGGATATCTTCACCCAGACCTTTATGGCCGGACCGCTTATTCTCCTGTATGAGCTGGGGATATGGATTGCGGTTTTTGTAGGCAGACAACGAAACGACGAGGCCAAGGAGACGGCCCATGCCTCAGATGACGGCGCGGCTTGAGCGGAGGACCAAGGAAACCAGCATCCGGGTCGGCCTAAAAATCCCTGGAGAGGGGCAGATACAGGTTGATACCGGCATGGGATATGCAGATCACATGATGACCCTGATGGCCTTCTGGGCCGGAATGGATCTGGAGCTCACCTGCCAGGGTGATCTGGAGGTGGACGCCCACCACAGCCTGGAAGATATCGGACTCTGCCTGGGCCAGGCCCTGCAGGAGGCGGTCGGGGACAAGGCAGGCCTGGCCCGGATTGGCTGGGCCAGGGTCCCCATGGATGAGGCCTTGGTGGAAGCGGTTGTCGACCTGTCCGGACGCCCCTATCTGGTCTATTCGGATCAGGTGGTTCCGGCCGTGCTCTTCGGCCAGGAAAAGGATGTCTGGCGGGAGTTTTTCAAGTCCCTCGCCTTTCGGGCCGGGATGAACATACACATCAATTTTGCTTACGGACGCAACGGACATCACCTTTTGGAAGCGGCCTTCAAGGGGGTTGGGCTGTGCCTGCGGCAGGCCCTGCGCCACGAACATGCAACGGTATTCAGCACAAAGGGGAGCTTGGATTGAACGCCAGATATGTACTCGGTCTCGGAGTCGCTATCGGACTGCTTCTCATCCTTGGATGCGGTCCACGGCAGGTAGGCGGTCCTGATCTGGATCAGACTGATCTGGCTGTGGCCAACTTCATCAAGCCCTGCCATGCATGGCAGCTCTTGGCCGGATGCCTTCCTGAAGACAGGGAGCGCCTGGACCCAGAGGTGCTGAAAACCCTGGATGCAATCTTGGACCAAGAGCTGGAGGCCCGGGATGTCACCGCCTATCAGGGGCCCTCGGTAGTGCGCCAGTGCCAGGAGATCATCCTGTTCGAAGCCGAAGACCTGGACATGTCCGGACTGGAGTATTGGACCCGGATAGGGCGCTGTGTACCGGCCGATCTTCTGCTGGTCCCTCAGGTCTTTGAATGGCGGGAACGCAAAGGAGGGGAATGGAGCGCGGAGCAGCCGGCCAAGGTTGTCTTTGATCTCTTCCTGGTGGATGTGCGCAAAAAAGAGCTTGTGGACCGCTTCCATTTTGATCAGGAGCAGAAATCCCTGACTGAGAATCTGCTCGGCCTGGGCCGCTTTTTTAGCCGGGGGGGCAAGTGGGTGCGCGCCGAGACCCTGGCCCGGGAAGGGATGCGCAAGGGCCTGGAGGAGCTGGGCCTATGATCGTCTTTCCGGCCATAGACATCAAGGACGGCCGCTGTGTGCGCCTGCGGCAGGGCGTGGCCAGCGAGCTGACCGTGTTTTCCGACGACCCCCTGCAGATGGCCATGCACTGGGTCGAACAGGGGGCACAGTGGCTGCATGTGGTGGACCTCGACGGGGCATTCCAGGGAGAGCCGGTGAATAAGGATCTCATCCAGGCCCTGTGCAGTCGGGTTCCAGTTCCGGTCCAGCTGGGCGGGGGGATCCGGGAGATTGAGGCAGCCAAACAGTATTTTCAGGCCGGAGTGGCCAGGTTGATCATCGGGACCATGGCCCTGGAGGACGCTGAAACCCTGAAGTCGTTGTGCCGGGCGTATCCCGGACAGGTCGGGGTGTCTTTGGATGCGGACAACGGCCGGCTCAAGGCCAGGGGGTGGGTGGCGGAAACGGATTTGACCGTGGAGCAGGTCCTTCCGGAATTGGAGGCCATGGGGGCCGCTTTTGTCGTGTATACGGACATCAGCCGGGACGGAATGCAGAACGGGGTGAATCTGGACGGGGTGGCCCGGGTGGTGGAGGCCACATCCCTGCCGGTGATCGCAGCCGGGGGGGTGACTGATCTGGAGGATATCAAGGCCCTGTTCCCCTTGGCTGCCAAGGGCCTGGCCGGGGTCATAACCGGAAAGGCCATCTACGATCACAGCCTGGAGCTGAAGCAGGCCCTGGATTGGGTGGCAGGGCAGAACACCTGGCCGGGGGCGTGACCTCAGACCCCGCCGGCCAGAGCAGTTTTCCAGGAAAGGGCGCCGAAAGGCGCCCTTTGTATTTACAGCAGGGGCAGGTACTTGTTCAGCTCGTAGTCTGTGACCTGAATCCGGTAGTTGTGCCACTCGATGCGTTTGTTCTCGATGAATTTGTCGAAGATGTGATCCCCCAGGGCCTCCTTGAGCATGGTGCTGGAGGCCATTTCCTCAATGGCCTCGTACAGGCTGCCGGGGAGATTGTGGATCCCGTGGGTCATGCGCTCCTCATGGTGCATGTCGTAGATGTCCGCCTCCACCGGGGCGGGGAGTTCGTAGTTCTGCTCAATGCCCTTCAGGCCGGCGGCCAGGGTCACGGCAAAGCACAGGTACGGATTGCAGGCCGGGTCCGGGGAGCGAAGTTCCACCCTGGTGGCCGCCTCCTTGCCCGGCTTGTACATGGGCACCCGGGCCAATGCCGAGCGGTTGCGCTTGGCCCAGGCGATGTACACCGGGGCCTCGTACCCGGGGACCAGACGCTTGTAGGAGTTGACCCACTGGTTGGTCACTGCCGTGTACTCCCGGGCGTGCTTGAGCAGGCCGGCGATGTAGGAACGGCCCATCTGGCTCAGTCCGTACTCCCCTTCCGGATCGTAAAAGGCGTTGACATTGCCCCGGAACAGGGACTGGTGAACGTGCATGCCGCTGCCGTTGGCCCCGAACAGGGGCTTGGGCATGAATGTGGCGTACACCCCGTGCTTGCGGGCGATCTCCTTGACCAGGACCCGGTAGGTGACTGATATGTCGGCCATCTTCAGGGCTTCCTGGTAGCGGAGATCTATTTCGTGCTGGCTGGGGGCCACTTCATGGTGGCTGTATTCGACCTCAATGCCCATATTGTTCAGGGCCAGGATGATGTCCCGGCGGATGGGGTTGGCCAGGTCCAGGGGGGGAGCGTCGAAATACCCGCCGACATCCAGGGTCTTGGGCTCCTGGGAGTTGGCGAAGAGAAAGAACTCCAGCTCCGGTCCGACATAATAGCTCAGGCCCTGTTCCGCGGCCTTGTTCAGGATGCGCTTGAGCACATACCGGCTGTCGCCCTCGTAGGGGAGGCCTTCCGGGGTCTTGATGTCGCAGAACATGCGGGCCACCGGGTACTCCGTGGGACGCCAGGAGATGAGCTGGAAGGTGGTTGGGTCGGGAAAGGCCACCATGTCGCTTTCATGGATCCGGGAGAATCCTTCGATGGAAGATCCGTCAAAGCCCATGCCTTCCTCGAAAGCCTCCTCCAGCTCCTGGGGCATGACCTGGAAGTTCTTGATTGTGCCCATGACATCCACGAACCAGAACTGAATGAAGTTGATGTTGTGTTCCTTGACCGCCTTTTTCACATCGTCCGGAGTTTTGCAATCGAAAATCGGGGGGGTGTTGGTCATGATCCTGCCTCTGTTGCACTGTGTTGGTGGTTGCCAGACTGCTTCCCGTGCGGTGCCGCCAAAAGGTCTGTGGACGGCCCTCGGGCCGTCCACAGGGTCGTGGCCTGAAAATTACCACGTATGGAATGCGTCAGTCGCAGCGCAGGAACGGGAAGAAGCGCATCCGGACGCCGCCCAGGATCCTGCGCCCAGCAGCAAAAAAACTGCCCGGAACGCAAATCCGAATACTTTACAGATTTCCATCCTGGAGGTCAAAGCACTGCACACGGGGCATACGCCAGGCAGATCCGGAAACTCCGGCTTCAGCATCCAGTGGCCAAGAGCCCGGAACGTCTGCAGTCTGTTGTGCTGGGAGGCATCCCCGGTTCCCTCCGAAAGCGAGCCGGGCTCATGCCTCCGGGAGCCATGCGCCGAGAAAGTCCCGGCTGTTTCCCCCGGAGCGCAAATGCTGGATCAGAGCGGAGCCGAAGACCACGGCGTCCACGCTGTCCTCCAACCCCTGAAGCTGCTCAGGGGAGCTGAGGCCAAATCCGAGGGCGATGGGCTGGGTGAAGATCTCCCGGGCCATCTGCAGCTGGCGGATAAGAACTGAGGGAAGGGAAGCTTTGGATCCGGTGGTGCCCAAAACGGAAACGAAGTAGACAAACCCCATGGCCCGACGGGCGTAGGCCTGCATCCGCTCCCTGCTCGTGTTCAGTCCGACCAGGCTGATCAGGGTCACCCCCTGGGCCGAGAGGAGACCTTCGATGTCCTGGTTTTCCTCCAGGGGCAGATCGGGAACGATGATGCCCTGCACCCCGGCCATGGCCGCATCCCGGGCCAGATTCTCCCATCCGTACTGCAGAAAGGGATTTGCATAGCCCATGAGCACGATGCCGGCCTTGATGCCCTCTCTGCGGGCCCGGAGTCCGTCCAGGATCCAGGGCAGGTCTACTCCCCGGGCCAGGCACTCCTGGGCCGCCTCGTCCACCACAGGGCCGTCGGCCACCGGGTCGGTGAAGGGGACGCCGATCTCAATGATATCCGCTCCAGAGGCATCCAGGGCCTGGATTTGATCCCAGAAGGCGTCCAGTTCCGGGAACCCGGCCGGGAGATAGGGAATGAGGGCCATCCGGCCCTGGGCTCCGGCCCGGCGGATTGTCTCCTGCAACATGTCGTTTTTCATGGCTGCCGTTCTCCTTTACAGTCCTTTGTCCATGACAATATCCAGATCCTTGTCCCCCCGGCCGGAAAGATTGACCAGCACATCCTGGTCCGCAAACAGGGATGCGTTGTCCAGGACATGGGCCAGGGCGTGGGAGCTCTCCAGGGCGGGAATGATCCCCTCCAGGCGGCACAGCCTTTGGAAGGCGTTCAGGGCCTGGGCGTCGTTGACCGCGGTGTAGCTGACCCGACCGGAACACATGAGGTGCACGTGCTCCGGCCCGACGCCGGGGTAGTCCAGTCCCGGGGCCACGGAATGGGAGGGCTCGATCTGTCCGTCCCTGGTCTGCAAGAGGTAGCTCAGGGTTCCGTGCAGGATCCCGGTCGATCCCTTGGTCACAGTTGCCGAGTGATGGCATCCGGGTGTGCCCTGACCAGCGGCTTCCACTCCGGTCAGGGCCACCTGGGCGTGGGGGACAAAGGGGTGAAAGATGCCGATGGCGTTGGATCCTCCACCGACACAGGCCACCACCTGATCCGGCAGGCGGCCGATGATCTCCCTGCTCTGGTCCACGGCCTCGGTGCCGATCACGGATTGCAGATCACGGACCAGGGTGGGAAAGGGGTGGGGGCCGACCGCTGATCCCAGGCAGTAATGGGTTGTCTCCTGCTCCGCGATCCAGTGGCGCAGGGCGGCGTTGACAGCGTCCTTGAGGGTCTGGGTGGAATGCTCCACCGGACGGACCTGGGCACCCAGAAGTTCCATCCGCCGTACGTTCTGGGACTGTCGCCGGACATCCTTGGCCCCCATGTACACGATGCAGCTCAGACCGAACATGGCCGCGGCCGTGGCCGAGGCCACTCCGTGCTGTCCGGCCCCGGTCTCGGCCAAAAGGCAGGTCTTGCCCATTTTTTTGGCCAGCAGGGCCTGGCCGACGGTATTGTTTATCTTGTGCGCTCCGGTGTGGGCCAGATCCTCCCGCTTGAGCCACAGGCGGCAGCCAAGCTCCCGGGACAGCCGGGAACAAAAGGTCAGCGGCGTGGGCCGGCCCACGACCTGGCTGAGCACTGTGTCCAGCTCAGTCTGGAATTCCCTGCCGGGCAGGATGGTCTGCATGGCCTGTTCCAGTTCCAGCAGCGGGGGCATGAGCAGCTCGGGCACGAACTGTCCGCCGAAGTCGCCGAAATATCCTTTTTTCATCGTCTCCTCCTTTCTGCGTCCTGGCCCGGGGATGGAGAGTCGGTCCTTGCTCCAAGGCGTCCCAGGCATTGTTCGATCCGTTTGTGGTTTTTGATCCCGGGGGAGTGCTCCACCCCGGAGTTGAGATCCACGCCGTCCGGACGGCAGGCCTGAAGCATGGGTTCCAGGTTGTCCGGGGTCAGCCCTCCGGCCAGGAACCAGGGGCGGGGGAACGCGAGGTCTGCGATCCAGGTCATATCAATGGTCCGGCCGTGTCCGCCCCCATGCAGTCCGCTGTCCAGAACAAAGGCGGAGCAGACCGGGGCGAAGCGCTCCAGGTCCTCCTGCATGGCCCGGGCATGGGGGTAGCCCTGGGGCCAGAGGACCTTGAGCACCCGCTCCGGACCGAGGTCCAGGCACTCCCCCGGGGATTGACCGCCGTGGAGCTGGGCCAGGTCCAGGCCGGCGGTGCGCATGCAGGCCGAAATCTCTCTTTGGCTCTGGCGGACAAAGACCCCAACCCGGCCGGGTGTGCCCCGGGGCAAGGCGCCTGCCTGCTCAGGCCGGACGAAGCGCGGGCTTTGGGGGTGAAAGATAAATCCGATCAGATCAATCCCCAGCCTGGCGCAGGCTGCCACATCTTCCGCTCTGGTCAAGCCGCAGACCTTGACTTTCATGCTCTGCTCTCCGCTGTGGGGCATTTCCCTGTCTGAGGCTCAAGGCCCTCGGTCAAGGCCCGCAGGGCCCCCAGCCGGTCCGGACTGTCCATGATGGAGGTCCCAATCAGACAGGCGGCGTAGCCCAGTTCGGCCCGGTCCAGGATCTGGGTCCGGCTGGACAGTCCGCTGGCGCAGATCCAGGTCTCGTTGTCCTCCCGGTCCGCAATAAGCTCCCGGTGCAGGTCCATATTCAACTCCAGGGTGTCCAGATCCCGGCTGTTGACCAGGATGACTGCGGCCCCGAGAGCTTTGGCCGCGGCCAGATCCCGGCGGTTGAAGACCTCGACCACCGGCTCCAGGCCGGCCTGGATACCGGCCTGGAACACTGTCTCCAGCCCCTCGGGGTGGGCGGAGAACAGACGGACAATGAGCAGGAAGGCGGAGGCCGGGGTTGCAGCGGTTTCGGTTACCTGGGCCGGATGGATGATGAAGTCCTTGCGCAGCAGGGGGAGCCTGCTGCCGGCCATGGCTGGCAAAGCATCCAGGCTGGAACCGAAGAATGTCCTGTCGGTGAGTACAGACACCGCCGCCGCCCCGCCGCGGGCGAACAGCTCCGCGGCGGAGGCCGGGGAGAGGTCCGGGGCAATGGCCCCTCGACTGGGGGAGGCCGGCTTGTATTCGGCTATGACCGCTCCCGGTCCGGCCTGAGTCAAGGCCGAAGCCAGGGCCGGTGAGCGTTCACGGCACGCAGGGGGCGGGCCGGTTTGGGTATAGGTCAGCTCCAGCCGGGCAGTTTCCTGTTCCTTGGCCCGGACAAAGCGCTGGAGCATGTCTGTTTTCCGGGTTCGGGCGGTATCCGATGTTCTGGACATAGGGGCTTCCTTTGTGGTTGGGCGTGCATCAAGCTCTGGTCATCCTGCTCAGGCCTCGGCCCCGATCGGGGTCATGACCCCCCGGTCCACGACCTGCCGTGCTCGACGGACGCATCCGGCCAGATCCGGATCCTGGTCCAGAAGGGACAGGGCCAGGCCCAGGTTCAGGGCCACCATGTTTTTGACCGCTTCCGTCCCTCGGCCCTGGAGGAGATCGCGCATGATGTGCAGGGCGGTCTCCTTGTCCCCGGCCGCAAGCTGGTCCGGACTGCATTTGGGGATACCCAGGCCGGCCGGGTCGACGTCCGCAGGTGTGCACCTTCCGTTGCGGATCATGATCACGGTATTCACCCCGCAGGGGGTAAGCTCATCAAAGCCTTTTGCCCCGTGGACGACTGCGCCGGCCTGGACTCCGGATCTGGCCAGGACGTCGGCCACCAGGGAAACGGCCCGCGGATCGCCGACTCCCAGGAGCTGATGCGTGGGCCGGGCCGGGTTCAGCAGGGGCCCCATGAGGTTGAACAGGGTGGGGATGCCCAGGTCCTTGCGGATGGGGGCGATATGGGCAAGGGCCGGATGGAAGGAAGGGGCAAAGAGAAAGGCGAAGTTGGAGGCCGCCAGGGAGGTATGGACCTCCTCCGCGGTCTGGGCAAAGGGGATGTTCATGGCCTCGATGACGTCAGCGCTGCCGCAGGCGCTGGAGACTGCCCGGTTTCCGTGCTTGACCACCTGGTAGCCCATATGGGCCAGGAAGAAGGAAACGGCCGTGGAGCAGTTAAAGCTTTTCTTCCCGTCTCCTCCGGTACCGCAGGTGTCGATGCTGCGGCCGTGAACCGCGGGGCACTGCCGGGAGTGCTTAAGGGCCGAGTGGACTGCCGCGGCCATCTCCTGACTGGTGGCTCCCTTGACCCGCAGGCCCAAAAGGAAGGCCCCGGATTGGGCCGGACTCATCTGCCCGGAAAACAGATGGTCAAAACATCGGGCGGCGGCACTTTCGGAGAGATCCTGGCTGCTGGCCAGGCGTTCCAGGCTTTGGGTTACGATCATGGCGGGCTCCTTTATGCAGCGGATATGTGGTTCTGATTTCTGTGCTTTGCAGGCTGGTCAGCCGCAGAGGGCATGGACGAAGCAGGGCGGTCCGCATCCGGCTTACGGTCCGGGATTGTCCCTACGTGGCGGACAAAGTTGCGGATCAGGGCGGGGCCGTCCGGAGTGAGAATGGATTCCGGATGGAACTGAATCCCCATCCAGGGCCGATCGGCATAGGCCAGAGCCATGGGCTCACCGTGCTCGCTCCAGGCCGTGACCTCCACCTCCAGGGTGGTGCTTTGCGGACTGCAGTCCATGATCAGGGAGTGGTATCTGGTTGCAGTGAAAGGCTGGGGCAGGCCGGTGAACAGACCGCTTCCCCGGTGAGAGACGGCTGAAGTCTTGCCGTGCATGATCCGCCCGGACCGGATGACTGGATACCCGGCGTGGCTGGCCAGGATCTGATGGCCCAGACAGACCCCCAGGACCGGGACGCGGGAGGGCAGGGCCCGCAGAAACTCCAGGCACTCTCCGGCATTGTCCGGCCCTCCGGGGCCGGGGGAGATGATCACCGCTTGCAGGGACGGGGCTGCGGCCAGAGAGAGGAGACCGGGATGATCGTGGCGCAGAACCCGGGGGAAGATATCCAGCCCCTGCAGGACCTGAACCAGATTGTAGGTAAAGGAATCATAGTTATCGATGAGCAAATACATCGCTGCCTCCGTTCTGATTGAGGATATGGGTGACCACTGAGGCCTTGCTCTGGCATTCCTCCCATTCGGCCTGGGGATCGGAATCGCTGACTATGCCTGCTCCGGCCTGCCACATGAGCTGGCCGTCCTGAAGCCACAAGGAGCGGATGGTGATTCCGGTGTCCAGGTCCACCCTGCCTGGGTCCAGGCCCAGCCAGCCGACGGCTCCGGCATACGGGCCCCGGGGCAGCTCCTCCTCCTGGGCGATGATCTCCATGGCCCGGATCTTGGGGGCGCCGCTGACCGTTCCGGCCGGAAACGCGGCCCGGAGGACGTCCAGGGCGTCCAATTCCGGGGCCAGCCGGGCCGAGACCGAGGAGGTGAGGTGCATGACATGGGAGAATCGCTCCACCTGGAGAAAGGAGCTGACCTCCACGCTGCCCGGAGCAGCGACCCGGCCCAGGTCGTTGCGGGCCAGATCCACGAGCATGACGTGCTCGGCCCGTTCCTTTTGGTCTGTGCTCAGCTCCCGGGCCAATGCCTCGTCCTCCTGCGCGGTGCGGCCCCGTTTCCTGGTCCCGGCTATGGGATGCTCCTCCAGATACCCATTGGTGCAGCGGACCAGCAGCTCCGGGGAGGAGCCGAGAACGGTCATTTCCGGGAGCTGGAGAAAGAACATGTACGGGGAGGGGTTGACCTGGCGCAGGCGGCGGTACACGGAAAACGGGGACCCGGAAAACCGGGTCTGGAACCTGGTGGAGAGCACGACCTGGATGGCTTCTCCGGCGTGGATCATTTCCCGGGTCCGTTCCACCGCCCGGCGGTAGGCGTTTTGATCAGGGGTGGACTGCACCGGCCCGGTGTGGACCTGGGCGGAATGCTCCCGGGAGGAGGCAAAAGAGGTGGGTTCATCCTGATTGAGCCCGAGATAGATGCATCTGGAATGCAGGTGGTCGAACAGGATCTGCTGAGCGGGAAGGACCAGCTGCAGATGGGCGTTCTCCGGAGGCAGAACATGCCGCAGCCTGGGCTCGAACACCCCGGCCAGCCCGTAGCCGAAGGATCCGAGCAGGGATCTGGTCATGGGCGGGAGGTCCGGGCCCCCTTCCGGAGGCAGGATGCGCAATGCCCGCATCACCCCGCGCAGACCGGAAAGCAAAGGCTGGCCATTGAGCCGGGCCAAGGGTTCGCAGTCCGGATGCAGGGGGGTGCAGTGCAGATTCCCTTCCCGGCAGGTGAGCAGCAGGGAGAAGTCCCAGGCCAACAGACTATAGCGGCCCATGTGGCCGTCAACTTCCGCGCTTTCGAGCAGGATTCCGGGGGCATCCCGGATCAGATCCAGGTACAGGCTGACCGGGGTCTGGGTGTCGGCGGGCAGTATTCTGGCCTGCTGGTGCAGGGCGATCTCCATGTCCATAAACAAAGGCTCCTGTGCTGTTGGGGTCAAGGGTTTGGATGTGAGCACAAAAAAGGCCGCGTTCCGGGGGGGAACGCGGCCTGAATCCTGCTGGCGGTTCAGCGGCAGGTCACGGTTCTCCCCCGGATTGGGCACCACTCCACCACCAGGCGGCCATGTCCTGGAGCAGGTCCAGCTCTCCGGCTGCGGCCAGATTCAGGAAACGCCGGAAGTGCCGGACTGCGTCCTGGCTGTAGGGGTTGGCTTCGAACAGGGTCTGAAACAGGGATCCGTCCTGGGTCAGCATTTTCTGCGCGGCCTGCAGCCTGCGCTGGAACGAGGGGGTGATGAAGTCCATGATCTCCTGATCCTGAGCAGCTGCGGCCAGATAGGAAATGGTGGTCACGAAATTCAGCCCCTGGATCCTGGCCATGGCCTGATCGTGAATCCGGGCGGTGGTGGCGAAGGGGGCGAGGCGCAAGGTGCGGAAAAAGTCGTGCACTGTGCCGCAGGCAGGCTCGTCTCGACCGGGGACGACGGCCACCTTCAGCGCGGTCTCCGGTTCAGGGCGGGGACCGAACAGGGGGTGGGTTCCGACCACCGGCCCGGCATGGGCATCCAGCATCAGGCGCAGCGGCTGCTCCTTGACTGAACAGATATCAGCCAGGATTGCCCTTGGGGGCAGGCAGGGGCCGATGGTGTCCAGGACCTCGGGCATGGCCTCTATGGGGACGGCCAGGAGCACGAGATCGGACCGGTTCAGGTTGGCTTCTATCTGCTCCGGCAGCAGGGGGCGGTCACAGCCGGAAACACGCAGGCCGCTGTCCCGCATGCGTGCGGCCAGGAGCCGGCCCATGCCCCCCTGGGCCCCGATCAGGGTTACCGTATGGATCTGGTTTGCTGGAACACTCATGACTCGTCCTCCATAAAGGCCTTCCAGGCATCCCAGAACCCAGGGAAGGACTTGGCCACACACCCCGGCTGATCCAGCTCGACCTGTATGCCGGCCAGGCCCAGAATGGAGAGGCTCATGGCCACCCGGTGGTCGCCGTAGGTGCAAAAGCGGATGCGCCGGTTCCGGGGCAGGGGCCGGGGGGAGATGATCATCCCGTCCTCCCGGAGATCCACCCGGGTTCCGATTCGTCCCAGTTCCGTGGCCATGGCCTGGGCCCGGTCGCTTTCCTTCAGCCGCAGATGGGCCACGTTGGTGATCCTGGTCGGAGAGTGGGCCAAGGCGGCCAGGACGGCCACGGTGGGCACCAGATCCGGACAGTATCCCATATCAGCGTCTGTACCCTGAAGCCTGGCCGGGGCAAGGGCTATCTCCTGCTGGTCGACCCGGGGCACGGCTCCCATGGACCGCAGGATGTCCAGGATCTGCCGGTCGCCCTGCATAGAGTCCGGGTTCAGGCCCAAAAGACGCACTCCCCGGGGATGGAGCAGACCGGCGGCCAGGAAGTACGAGGCATTGCTCCAGTCCCCCTCGACCTGAAAGCGGCCCGGGGTGTAGGGACCCGGGGGCACGATGAATCTGATTCCTCCGGGAACGATATCGGTCAGCCCGGTCCAGTCCGCGTCCAGCCACTCACCGGCCTGGGTGCAGGTCTGTACCCTTGCCCTCCGCCCGAAGGCCTGCATAACCTGCAGGGTCAGGGCCACATAGGGCCAGGAAAGGACCGTTTTTCCCGTGATGGCGATGGTCAATGCAAAGCGGGCATAGGGAGCGGCCAGGAGCAGCCCTGAGAGATACTGGCTGGACTGCTCCAGGCTGATCTCCACCCGTCCCCCGCTCAGTCCGTGGGGGGTGAGGACCAGGGGCGGACATCCGGGGCGATCTTCGTACCGGACCCCGCATCCCTGCTCAGAGAGGGCCCTGGCCAGCTCCTGGATGGGGCGCTGATGCATGCGCCCCCTGCCGAATACGCGGCATGGGACCCGGCCCAGGGCGGCCACTGGGAGGATCAGCCGGCAGGTGGTCCCGGATTCGCCCACGTCCAAGGACACAGTCGCATTCCCGGCAATGGTCCGGGGGTCGATCCCGGAAACGGCCAGGTCGCCGTCGGAGGTGACCTCAATTCCGGCCCCCAGGGCCTGCAGGCAGTGAACAGTGCAGCGCAGGTCCTCGCTGTCCAGGACATTGGACAGGATGGAGGATCCCGGGGCAAGGGCCGCAGCGATGACCGCCCGATGAGATACGGACTTGCTGGCCGGAACCTGAACGGCAATGCTCATGCCGGATCCTCCCCGTTCTGCACCTGATGGGACGCGGCCAGGTCCAATCCCGGACCGTTGGGATAGCTGCCCAATATGCGCAGGCTGTGGCAGGCGGAGCCCATCTCCTGCATGAGCTGGGCATACTCCTGTCCGGAGAGGTCGCACTCCACGTCGGCGAAAAAGACGTACTGCCAGCGTTCTCCTCCCGAAGGTCTGGATTCCAGCTTTTTCATATTTACCCCTTCCCGGGCCAGGAGGTTGAGGACTGCGGCCAGAGAGCCCGGGCGATCCGGGAGGGTGAAGACCAGGGAGGTCTTGTCCCGGTTGCCCTGGGGCGGGTGATCCGGGCCGATGATCAAGAATCGGGTCCAGTTTTCGGGCAGGTCCTCAATCCCGGTGCGCATGACCGTCAGCCCCAGGCTGCGGGCCAGGCCGGGGTGGGCAATGGCTGCTGTCCCGGGTTCGGTCCGGGCCCGTTCGGCCCCGGCAGCCGTGCTGGGCATGGGGACTATCTGGGCCTGGGGGACATGGCCGGCCAGCCAAGAGGTGCACTGCTGCAGGGCCTGGGGATGGGAGAAGACCACCTGGATGTCGGCGAGGCGCTCTGCGGTGGACAACAGGCTGTGACTGATGCGGCAGAAGATCTCGGCCTGAATGAAGACTTCGTAGCGAAGGAAGAGATCCAGGCTTTGGCCCACCGATCCCTGCAGGGAGTTTTCCAGGGGAATGATGCCCAGCTCGGCCTGCCGGGAGCGGACGGCCCGAAAGACCTCCTCCAGGTTCGGGCAGGGGGTGAAGGACGAGGCCCGCCCCAGGTAGTGTAGCCCGGCGTAGTAGGAGAATGTGCCTTCCGGGCCCAGGTAGACCACTCTCTGGGGGCGCTGCAGGCTGCGGGAGGAGGAGAGGATCTCCCGGTAAATGGCCTGCAGGTGCTCGGCTGGCAGGGGCCCGGGATTGGCCTCCAGGATCCGGTCCAGAACGTCCTTTTCCCGAAAGGGCTTGAACACGCTCTCCCGGCCTGAGTTCTTCAGCTGTCCCACGGCTATGCTCAAGCGGGCCCGCTGATTGAGCAGCTGGACCAGCTGGGAGTCCAGCTGATTGATCTCCTCGCGGATCTGAGTCAGATCCAGATTGTGGACCGTCTGGGGAGAAGGGGATGGGCCGTTCATGGTCATTTTTCCTCGATGCTTTCCTGGATCCGCATTCCAAAGTGGCGCCCGGCCGCATCGGTGCGGCACAGGATCTGGTCCGAGGGCTGCAGGGAGACCACGCTGGCCGGCCTGCCGTCCGCCCTGACCAGGCGGATGGTCTCCGCGTTCTGGACAAAGATGTGTCCGGTCCGGTCTGCGGTCCGGGCGGTGATCAGCAGAAGGGGACGGACTTCTACCTTGGCCCGGCCCACAGTGGCCCCCTGGGTCTGTCCCTGGGCGTCCACGATCAGGACCTCCCGGCCCGCTCCCAGCTCCTGGAGATAGGCTGTCCGGTCCCCGGGGAGCAGGACGTAGGCATGGGCCGCCCCGGCGTTGATCCGAAAGGGCCGGTCTGCGACGTAGGGGTTGGACTCTGTTTCGGCATGGACCAGAAAGGTGAAGGTGCTGGAGTTGCCGACCAGCAGGCCTTGTCCGGTGTGCAGGAGAGAGCAGGTGTCCACGCAGACCCGGTGTCCCAGGCCGACGGGGGTGATTTCAGTTATTTCAGCGGACTCCAAATCGATTGCTTCCTGGCGAAGCTTGAGCTCCTGCAGCATGGGTGTAAGGCCGGCCGGGTCTTGAGGACAAAAGACCATGAAATCAGCTCCCCGTTCCAGTATTCCTTGGGCCAGGCGGGCCTGCTCCAGGTCGGCCACCTCCAGGCCCAAAAGGCCGGAGGCGTCATGGGCCAAGAGGTTCTCCACCGGGATGATTTCCCAGCCCTGGGCCAGAAGGACCCTCTGGCCGGCCTGCAGGGCCCGGGCGGCCCTTTCCTCATCCTCGGGCGCGGTGAGTTCAATCTTGACTGTATCCGCCGGGGTGAGGACCTGGGTCCGGCTGAGGGCCAGGACGTCCTGGGCATGCTCTTCATCGACCAGCATCCCGTCCGCTCCGGCCTCCAGGGCCTGGGTGACCAGGGATTTGTCGAAGGGGACGGCCCGAACATAGATGGGGCAGCTCATGCCGGGGCCTCCGGGGTCGAGTCCTTTTGGGCCAGGAAAGCCATGGCCTCCTGGACGGTGGCGTCTTCATGGACCACCTGATGCAGGGCCTGGACCAGGTGCCGGGGCTGATGGTCCTGAAATATGTTCCGGCCGATGGACAGGCCGGCCGCTCCGGCCTGGACGGCTTCCGAGGCCATGCGGAGCAGGTCCTTGCGGCTGTCCAGCTTGGGGCCTCCGGCAATGACCACCGGTACGCAGCAGGATTCCACCACCTGCTGAAAGGACTCCACCCGGCCAGTGTAGTTGACCTTGATCACATCCGCGGCCAGTTCTTCCCCGGCCCGGGCGCAATGGGCCACGACCTGCGGGTCGAAGCCGTCCGCGACCTTGGGGCCCCGGGCGTAGACCATGGCCAGAACCGGCATACCCCAGGAGTTGGCCACGCTGCTGACCTGTCCCAGGTCCCGGAGCATCTCCCGTTCATTCTCATCCCCGAGGTTGACATGGACCGAGATGGCATCGGCCCCAAGCTTGATGCCGTCCTCCACCGTACCGACCAGGGTTTTGGTGTTGGGGAAGGGAGAGTGGCAGGTGCTGGCCGAAAGATGGATGATCAGACCCACGTCCCGGCCGTGCTCCCGGTGTCCGCAGCGGACCAGCCCCTTGTGCATGAGGACGGCGTTGGCTCCGCCTTCGGCCACATCGTTGACGATGCTTTTCAAGTCGGTGATTCCGTGAATGGGGCCGACGGTAACCCCGTGGTCCAGGGGGACGATGATGGTCCGACCTGTGTTGCGGTTGAAGATCCGTTCGGTGCGTATGGATTTGCCCAGGTGCATGCCGTGCCTCCTTATGGCCGGTTTGGTTCAGGACAGGCTTGCAGCGGACCAAAAAAAGGGCCGCCGGCTGGAAGCCTGCGGCCCTTGTGGGTGGTTCTTTTCGTATTCAAGATTCAGGCGGTACCACTCAGACCACAGACGTCCTTCTGGGAAAAATAATACCAAGCCCAATAGCTGACAAAGGAAGTGTGGCTGAGTGAGATATGCATGGAAAGCACTATAGCCTCCTGCATGGAATTTTGTCAACATGTTCTGCATGCATGGGACAAAATTTTAGTTCTTCGACCTAGCCTGTGGATATTTAAAGTTTGCCATCCCTGCTGTGTGCCCACTTTCGGCCCGGTATTTTCTAAGCCCCGCCAAAGGGGGGGGCTGCCTTGACATCTGCGTATATGACTTTACATTGATATGCACTGGATACGGAAAGGGACACGCAATGTATCCGGATCTGTCCGGGTACCGAACCAAGCGAGAATATCTCAGGAGTAATTATGGGATCAGAAGAAAAGAAATACACCTGCCCTCATTGCGGCCAGGAGCTCCAGGCCTGGCTGGCTCCGCCGGACACGGGCTGGGGCGAGATACTGGTCTGCTTCAACAATTCCTGTCCCCACTATGTGGGCTCAGCCACTGACATTGAAAACAAGGGGACGGACAACAGATCCATGGGCTGCCGATATGCTGTTGATCCGGCCAATAAGTACCAACCCTTCAACCTGCTTGCGGTCTGCCCGCACTGAAGCTTCGGATACCAAAGGCCTGAGCGGTTTACCGCTCAGGCCTTTGCGGTAAGGACCTATGGCATCATTGTTGACCATCAAAGAGATCGCCAAGCAGCTTCAGGTTCCAGAAAGCAATATCCGTTATTACCGGGACCGCTTTGAGGAGTATATTCCGAGTATAGGCCAGGGTCGGCGGCGGAGATACAAAAAAGAGGCTGTGGACGTATTCGGGCATATCGTGCAGGGATACAAGGATGAAAAGAACACGGAGCAGATAGCTGCCGAGCTGGCCGAAATGTTTCCCAGGACGGTTTCAGTGAGCAGCGATCTGCAGCCTGCCGGGGAGTCCTCTGAGTCCGGAGCCGAGAGGCAGTCCGGTTATGGTGGGGATCTTTCCCATCCCGTTCTTCAGGCTCAATCCAGGACCTTGGAGCATCTGGCCCAGGCCCTGGCCGAGAACAGCATGGTGCGGACCGAGTTCACCCGGGTGCGGGATGAGCAGGAGAAGTTGAGAAAAGGGCTGCTGTACCTGTGGCGGATGCAAAAGACCGGAACCCAGGGTGCGCAGAGGGTACAAAGCGGAGAAGAAAAGGCTCTGGCTCAGGATCTGCGCAGCCTGGAGCAACGGGTTGCCCGTCTTGAGGAGCGTGTGGGCCGGGAGCTGGAGAAGATGCGGTCCGAGATACGGGAGTGTGTGCTTTTGACTCGAGAGTTTGTGCAAAGTTCAGATGGGGAAAAGAAGTGAATCATCAAGGCAAGTGAGCGGAATCTGGACCCAAACGGCAAAGCTGCACCTGATGCGGAAATGTACTGTGTTTGACAAGCACGCCGCTGATAGGCTATTCTTTACAAATTCTTATTCTGATCATCTCCTGAACCTTCCTCACGAATTCATCAAAAAACATAGGAAATGTCCATGGAAGAACAAAATCCCAAAGTTGTGGTCCAGGATTTGTATAAGATCTTTGGTCCAAACCCGGAACGAGCCTACGATCTCATTGAGCAGGGGAAGACCAAAGACGAAGTTCTGGAAGAGACTGGTCTAACCATTGGAGTGCAGAAGGCGAGCTTTGAGGTTTACGAAGGCGAAATCTTTGTGGTCATGGGGTTGTCCGGGTCCGGCAAATCGACCCTGGTCCGGATGCTGAACAGGCTGATTGAGCCGACCTCCGGACACGTCTACCTTGAAGGCACGGACATCGCCAAGATGAGCAAGGAAGAGCTCATCGACATCCGGCGGAAAAAGATGAGCATGGTGTTTCAGTCCTTTGCCCTTATGCCTCATATGACGGTATTGGACAACGCGGGATTCGGGCTGGAAGTGGCCGGGATCACCGGGAAGGAGAGGGAAAGACGGGCCATGGCCTCCTTAGAGCAGGTCGGCCTCAAGGCCTACGCCAACAGCTATCCCCAGGAGCTGTCCGGGGGGATGCAGCAGCGGGTGGGGCTGGCCCGGGGGCTGGCCGTGGATCCGACCATCCTGCTCATGGACGAGGCCTTTTCCGCTTTGGACCCCCTGATCCGGACCGAAATGCAGGATGAGCTGATCAAGCTGCAGCAGGAGAGCCAGCGGACTGTGGTCTTTATTTCCCACGACCTGGACGAGGCCATGCGCATCGGAGACCGGATCGCCATGATGGAAGGCGGGCGGATCGTGCAGGTTGGAACCCCGGAAGATATCTTGAAAAACCCTGCAGACGAGTATGTACGGGCCTTCTTCCGCGGCGTGGACCCGACCAACGTCCTCAAGGCCGGGGATGTGGTCCGGGACAATCAGGTGACCATAATCCGGCATAGAGGCGGCGGCCCGCGGGCGGCCCTGGAGCGGCTCATGGATCAGGACCGGAGCTTTGGCTATATCCTGGATGCCGACCGCAAGTTTTTGGGGGTTGTGTCTGTCGATTCTCTGCGTGCGGCCATTGAAGAGAGCGGCGGGGATGAAAGCGAAGCCGTGCAGAAGGCCTTTCTGGACAATGTGCAGAGCGTTGCCACGGACGTCCCGATGCAGGATATCCTGCCCTCCATCACCGAACTGGACTGCCCGGTGCCGGTGGTCAACGAAAAGGGCGTGTACCAAGGGGCCATTTCCAAGAACCGCTTCCTGAAAACCCTCAAACGCGAAGGATAAAATACCATGAACTTTGATATACCTCTGGGACGATGGGTTGAAGGCCTGGTCAATTTCCTGATGGATAATTTCACCTGGCTGTTCGATTTCATATCCATGGTGGTGGGCTGGCTGGCCTCCTCCCTGGAAGGTCTGCTCATGGGCCTGCCAGCCTGGATCATGATCGGGGTCATCGTCATCCTGTCTTTCTGGAGAATAGGCTGGCGTTACGCCCTGGTCTTTCTGGCCACCTTGCTCCTGCTGGTCGGCATGGACATGTGGGACGCAACCATGTCCACCCTGGCCCTGGTCCTGGCCTCCACAGTGGCCAGCCTGATCGTATCCATCCCCATGGGGATCTGGATGGCCAAGAGCGATACAGTGGAGGGCATCGTCCGTCCGGTTCTGGACTTCATGCAGACCATGCCTCCATTTGTCTATTTGATCCCGGCGGCGATGTTCTTTGGCTTGGGCAAAGTGCCCGGAGCGGTGGCCACCATCACCTTTTGCGCCCCTCCGGCTGTGCGCTTGACCAATCTGGGCATTCGCCAGGTGCCCAAGGAGCTGCGGGAAGCCGGAATGGCCTTTGGCTGCACCGGGATGCAGATGCTGCGCAAGGTGGAGATCCCCATTGCCATGCCCTCAATCATGGCTGGAGTGAACCAGAACATCATGATGGCCCTGTCCATGGTGGTCATTGCCTCCATGATCGGTGCCGGCGGACTGGGGAACGTGGTTTTAAGCGGCATTCAGCGCATGGACATCGGCCTGGGATTTGAGGGTGGCCTGGGAGTGGTTATCCTGGCCATCATCCTGGACCGTCTGACTCAGTCTTTCGGACAAGGCCAGGGCCCGAGCTTCATGGGACGGCTCAAGAGCCTGTTCGGGAAATCGTAAACGTATATTCCTATCGTTGAATTCAACAAGGAGGCAACACGATGATCAAGCAACTACGTAAACTGTGCATCGGATGCATGCTGGTCGCAGCCTGCGGGCTGTTCTTCGGTCCGGCTGCTCAGGCGGCGGACTATGACAAACCGATCAAGCTGGGATGGACGGCCTGGTCCACGGCCGAGGCAAACGTCAAGCTGATCAAGAAAATCCTTGAGGACAAGATGGGCTATGATGTGGAGCTGATCATGTCCGATATCGGCATTCAGTACCAGGGCGTGGCCAATGGGGACATCGATGCCATGATCATGTCCTGGCTGCCCACCACCCAAAAGGACTACTGGGACAGGTTCGCCAAGGACGTGGTCAACCTGGGCCCCATCTATACCCGGGCCCGTCTGGGGTGGGCGGTTCCGAGCTACATCCCCAAAGACAAGCTCAACTCCATCTCCGATTTGACCAACCCGGAAGTGGCCGAAAAGCTGAACAACAAGATCACGGGCATCGATCCGGGAGCCGGGATCATGCAGGCCTCGGAAAAGGCCATGGATGAGTATGGGCTCAAAGATGCCGGATATCAGCTCCTGTCCTCCAGCGGAGCCGGGATGACGGCGGCACTGGCCCGGGCCGTCAAGCGGGATGAATGGATCGTGGTCACCGGCTGGAGCCCGCACTGGAAGTTCGCCAAGTGGGACCTGCGCTATCTGGAAGATCCCAAAGGCCTGCTGGGCGGCAAAGAGCGCGTTCACTGCCTGGTCCGAAAAGGGTTCTATCAGGATGTTCCCTACGAAGTGTTCGAGTTCTTTGTCCGGTACAATATTCCCATCGACGATCTGGAACAGCTCATGCTTGAGGCCAGGAACTCTTCCTACGAAGAGGCCGTCGATGCCTACATCGAGAACAATCCCAAGCGCATCCACTACTGGATGACCGGCGAACTCAAATAAACCTGCCAGTACCGGGGCTGGGCTCCAGCCCCGGACATACCCATTGGAGCACACATTCGTCGGGCTGAAAAAGGAAACCAAGGCTGTCCTTTCAGCTCGGTCTGTGATTCCTGCCCGTATTTTTCAGTACGTACACACAGTGGCCCGGCAGGGGACGGATTCCTGTCGAACCGGACCCAGCCGTACCCGGCGCATGGGCCACAGGTGTGGCTGGATCTTCCTGGATCTGTCACATGCGCCATCACCCTATCCGAGGAGGATATTTTGAGAAAGATCATCAGCACAGCGATCCTGGTCCTGGTCTGCAGTCTGTTGTTCGGGACAACAATGGCCGGTGCGGCCGAGTACAACAAACCTATCAGAATCGGATGGACAGCGTGGTCCTCCACAGAGGCCAATACCAAGCTGGTAAAGGCCATTCTGGAAGATGTCATGGGCTACGATGTCGAGCTGGTGATGGCCGATGTGGGCATTCAGTACCAGGGCGTGGCCAATGGGGACATTGACTTCATGCTCATGTGCTGGCTGCCTGTAACCCACAAAGCCTACTGGGAAAAGGTCGGGGACAAGGTGGTCAATCTGGGTCCGGTGTTTACCCGGGCCAAGCTGGGCTGGGTGGTTCCGGAGTATATTCCGGAGGACAAGATCAGCTCAATCACAGATTTGACAGATCCAGAGGTGAAAGAGAAACTGGGGGGCAAGATCATGGGTATTGATCCCGGGGCCGGACTTATGCAAGCCTCGGAAAAAGCCATGACCACGTATGGGCTCAAGGATGCCGGGTATGAGCTCATCTCCTCCAGTGGGGCCGGAATGACGGCCGCCCTGTCCAGGGCTGTGAAGAACAAGGACTGGATCGTGGTTACCGGGTGGAGCCCGCACTGGAAGTTCGCCAAATGGGATCTGCGCTATATAGAGGATCCGGAAGGCGTTCTCGGGGGCAGGGAAAGCGCTTCCTGCATCGCCAGGCAAGGCTTCTATCAGGACGTGCCGTATGAGGTGTTCGAGTTCTTGACCCGGTATTTCATCCCGGCCGAGGATCTGCAGGCCATCATGTACCAGGCCAGACAGACCTCATACGAGGATGCGGCCCAGAAATACATCGAAGAAAACCCCCAGCGCATCAAGTATTGGGTGACCGGGGACTTCTAAACCTGCCAGGAACCGGGCGCCGGGTCCCGAATTATGGGGCGGCGGCGTCCGGATGCGTACCGGCAGACTGGGGTGTGATTCACCTCCAGATGCTGGTTGGTACTGGATACAGCAAGGGTGCAGCCTGTATCTGTGGGTTGAATCCGTCCGTTTGACGGACATTGCAACGCACAATCCGCTCTTTCATCCCGCCCCAAGCAATGGGCGGAGCGGAGAGCCCCTCCTCAGGGCCTCCGTGCCGATCTTTAATGCTCCAAACCATAAGGAGGCGAGCTATGCTCCACAGTCTGAAGAAAACCGCAATGGTACTGTGCATTTGTGCTCTTTCGGTTCTGTTGTTTTCTCCCGTGGTCCAGGCCCAGGACTCAACCAAGCCGATCAAGGTCGGATGGACCGCATGGTCGGATGCCGAGGCGATCACCAAGATAGCCAGGCAGATTTTGGAAGAAAAGATGGGCTATGACGTGGAACTGGTCATGTCCGACATCGGGGTGCAGTATCAGGCCTTGAAGAGCGGGGACATCGACATCATGCTCATGTCCTGGCTGCCGGTTACGCACCAGAATTACTGGAAGAAGTATGCAAAGGACGTGGTCAATCTCGGCCCCCTGTATACCCGGGCCAAGCTGGGCTGGGTGGTCCCCAACTATGTGCCCAAGGACAAGGTCAACTCCATAGAGGACCTCAAGGACAAGGACGTGGCCGAGAAGCTGGAGAATAAGATCACTGGAATCGACCCCGGCGCAGGCCTGATGCAGGCTTCGGAAAAGGCTATGAAGGAATACGGACTGAGCAAGGCGGGATACGATCTTGTGGCCTCCAGTGGTGCCGGGATGACCGCAGCCTTGGCCCGGGCCATAGATAAAGAGGATTGGATTGTGGTCACCGGATGGAGTCCGCATTGGAAGTTCGCCAAGTGGGACCTGCGCTATCTTGAAGACCCCAAAGGGACCTTGGGTGGCCGGGAGCGCATTCATGCCCTGACCCGGAAGGGATTCTATCAGGACGTTCCGTATGAGGTCTTTGAATTTTTTACCCGCATGTATATCCCTTTGAGTGAACTGGAAGCGGTTATGCTGGAAGCCAGCAACAGCTCCTACAAGGATGCCGTGGACAACTACATCAAAGAGCATCCGGAGCGGGTCCACTACTGGATGACTGGAGAACTGAAGTAGGGTGATGTGCGCATCCCCTGATCTGTCGTAAGCTGCACCCCTTGCTATGGACAAAAAAACGCCTGCTTCCAGGAAGCAGGCGTTTTTTTGTCCGGGACTCTAAATGTGCAGGCTGGTTTTTACGAGGTTGTGCGCCTTTTCCACAGCTGCATTTCCTGCATCTTCTGTTTGCGTTGACGGGCAAGGGCCTTGGCGATCAAGGAGGTGTTTTTCTTGTAGCCCCACTTCTCCTTGTATTCTTCAGGAGTAAGCCCGTGCTGGGCCAGATGCTTCTTGGACAGAACCTTGAACTTCTTTCCGCATTCCAGACAAACAACAGCCTTTTCCCGAATCGCCTTTTTAGGATCAACTGCCGGTTCCTGGGTCTGCTCGGATTCTTGAGCGCTCTCCGTGCCTTCCACGATATCCTTGAGCTGTTTGGAGAGGCTCTGAACCATGGAAGTTATCTCTTCTTCGCTCATGGTCCGCACACTAGCTTGAGCCTTGACGATCTCCAGGGCTTGTTGAACATATTCTTCCATGCGTGTTCTCCTTGTGTTTGATTACTTTTCATCCATGCATTGTATGTACTTCAAGTTTTGTATTGTAAGTACAAACAAAAAAATGTCAAACACAGGAAGATGTTTTCATTATTTTTGAAGGTGCTTGATCTTTGTCCAGTCTCTGCCCAGCAACTCTGCTCCTTTGCGGTCCACCTCCCAGGGATCGCAACCACCAACAAGCACTTCCAGCGGTGGTGTGCAGTGAGCTCCTCCCAAATGATACTCGGGCATGCCCACACTTGCATCCATAATACACAGGTCGGGCGCCTTGTAGGAGTTCAGCTCACGGATGCTTTGCTGCACATCACAGTGGAAGGCTGCCTTTTTCCATGTTCCGCTCTGACCGCTGTAATAGGCGGGGGGAGCGAGGCCGATCATGTTTTTCAGTGCCCCGGTAATCCCGGCCAGAGAATGGGCCTTGAGGACCGGAACAGAGATCAGATAGCTGTTCACCGCGATTTGGGGCAGAAATATCTCCGGAAAGATGCGGCATTCGGGGTTGTGCATGCGGACAAGCTGGGCGGTGTTCAGGTCAACGAGCTGGACCCCGCATCCGGCGGCCATGTCTGTATAGCCCAGCCGGTCAAAGACAGCAGGCGTGTCCAGACCGGGTTGGCCGCATCCTTCGGCAATCACCACCCTGGCCGTGGATATGCTGCGGATGGAGTCCACCAGGGCCCGGCAGCAGGCGGCGGGGGTGGTGATCGGCGGCGGGGAGTCGTTGATCAGGTTGGGCTTGATGACAATGGTCCCGGTTTGGGGGAGTGACGTCTCAGTTTGTATCAGGTGAAGCAGTGCGGGAACTGATTCCTCATAGCTCGTGAAGTCGATGACGGCGGTCATGGCCGGGTACTCCAGGTATTATTTACGGACGCAGCGGGAGGCGCACATCAGGTCGGGCTTGGTGGGGTGCAGGCGGAGGCAGATCCGGCAGGCGCCGAGCCAGCGCTGCGCGGCCCGGATGCAGCGGAATAAGCGAAAATCGCGGGGGTAGCTCCCGATGTGGGCAAAGACATGGGCGATTCGGGCCAGGCCGTGGTCCAGCTCGTTGGGGCAGACCAGGGCGGTCTGAATGCCGGTCCCGCCTGACTGGGGGGCAGCCGGCGTGCTGAGCAGGCTCCGTCCGCCTTCAGCGGACCCGAAGCGCACAGATCCGTGGGTAAAATCCCACAAGTGGATGCTGCTTTCAGGTGTCCTTTGGGCCCTCCAGGCCATGGACATAAGGGCGTGGGCATCAATGAGGCCGGTAACTCGAAAGATGCGGACGGCATGGTCAAATGCGTACAGAGTGTGTATTGGGGCCATGATCGAAGTCCTTCTCCAGTTTGAGGTCAAATCCAAGCATAGCAGAGCCCGGGGAAAAGGAAAACGTCCCTGGACCCTGACCGAGGTGGTGTACAGATTCTTGATTTTTCATGGCTTTTGTTCTACGTCCTTGGTGCCCAGACTAAGCAGACATCCACAGGTAGAGTCGAAGAACCGGAAAGTCTAACAGATTACGAGGCGGTATGGACACACACGACGAATTTTTCTGGACCGGGCTGACCCCGGATCAGGCCAGGCAGGCCCTTGTGGCGAAGGACAAGTCCAAACGGGACAAGCGGTATGACCTGCAGACCGCTGTGGACAGGTTCATACACGACGGGGACACAGTGGCCATCGGCGGATTTGTTGATATCCGCCAGCCGGTAGCCACCTGTCATGAGATGATCCGGCACGGGTTCAGGGATCTGACCCTGTGCTTTCAGTCCGGAGGAATGGCCGTGGACTATCTGGGCGGGGCCATGGCCCTGTACCCCGACCATCTGCATATCAAGCGCATGGAGCTCGCCTATTGGGCCCATGAGTCCTTCGGGCTGTCCCCCATTTTCCGTTATCTGGCCGAGAACGGTCTGGTGGAGCTGGAGGACTGGAGCAACTACAACATGTCGGCCAGGTTCAAGGCCGGAAGCATGGGCTTGCCCTTTATTCCCTGCCGGGGTCCCCTGGGCAGCGATATCATCAAGACCTGCCGGGCCAAGGTTGAAAACTGCCCGTTCACCGGCAGGCCCGTGGTTCTCCTTCCGGCCTGCTATCCGAATGTGGGCCTTCTGCATGTCCAGAAGGCGGACATGTACGGCAACTGCATCATTCACGGCAGTGAAGCAACATGCGCAGAAATCGCTATGGCCTCGGCCCACACCATCGTGACCTGCGAGCGGATCGTTCCCCATGAAGAGATCACCAGGGAGCCCAAGGCGATCACCATCCCCTTCTTTGCAGTGGATGCCGTGGTTCAGGTCCCGTACGGGGCCTACCCCACAAGTTGCCGGGAGCACTATTACTTCAATCGGGAGCACATCGCCTCTGTGCATGCTTGGGGCAGCTTGCTGCACAAAGGGGACGACTCAGGTCTGCGGCACTACTTTGAAGACTCCATCATGAACGTCGAAGGCTTTGCTGACTTCATGGATCAGTTCCCTGTGCGCAAGATCATGGAAGAGCATCACGCTGAGCTGGAAAATCTGGAAGAAAGGGGATAGCAATGTATATTCAGGGATCAGAGTACACCCCCCAGGAGATGATCGTCATTGCCGGGGCCCGGGTCTTGGAGGATACCAAGGTCGTCTTTGTGGGGACTGGTCTGCCGATGATTGCCACAGTGCTGGCCATGCGCACGCATGCTCCGGGGGTCATTCCGGTCTTTGAGGCCGGAGCGGTGGGTCCGCCCCTAAGCGGCAAGCTGCCCTTTTCGGTGGGCGATTCGCGGACGGTGAGCGGCTCGTCCTATATTGGAGGACTGAACTCCGCCTTTGAAATGACTCAGCGGGGATTTTCCGACTTCGGGTTTGTGGGCGGGGCGGAGATCGATCCGTACGGAAATTTGAACTCAACCATGCTCGGTGATTTTCCCCAGGAGTACCGCAGCCCCAAGGTCCGGCTGCCCGGCAGCGGAGGGGCCAGCGATATGGCCGCTTCCTGCGAACGGACTATTCTGATCATGCCCCACGAGCGGAGACGGTTCAGAGAAAAAATCAGCTATGTGACCAGCCCGGGGCATATTGACGGCTCGCCCGGGGCCAGAGAAAAGGCCGGTCTCCTGGGCCAGGGCCCCTACAGGGTGATTACGGCCAAGGCCATCATGGATTTTGATGAGCAGACCAGGCGGATGCGTCTGCGGCAGCTTCTGCCCGGAGAGAGCGTGGAGTCGGTCCAGGAGGCCACGGGATTCGAGCTTTTGATCCATCCGGAGCTGGACGATTTCCCTCCGCCGACCGAAGAGGAGCTGCATTTGATCCGGGAGGAGATCGATCCCATGGGCATGTTTGTCAAAAAGCCGGCCGGAAAGAAGCTGGTCTCCCAGTTCTAACCCAGCTTCAGGGCGTACTGGAGGAGAAGGTACAAGAGGTAAACGCTCAGCATCCATCCGCCCTGCCAGCGTTTGAAATATCCGTCCCGGCTGCGGGCGATGAACAGGCGCAGGGAGTAGAGGATGAAGAGCATGGCCGGGAAATGAAAGGTGAAGAAGGTCGGGGCGATGACCAATGGTTTGGCTGTGGCCGCTGCGCCGATGACAAAGAGACAGTTCAGGACATCGGCCCCGACCACGTTGCCGACCATGATCTCCGGATGTCCCTTGCGCACCGAGGAAACGGCGGTCACCAGCTCGGGCAGCGAGGTGCCCAGGGCCACCATGGTGGCGGCGACGATGTCTTCGGGCACGCCCAGGCGGAGAGCGGTCTGGGAGGCGGCAGGGACCAGGATCCTGGCTGCGGCTACGACCAGGAAGATCCCCCCGGCAAGCTGCAGGACGGCCTGGGGCAGGGGACGGGGAGGGGCATCCTCGCCGAGGACAACCTGTTCGCCTCCGGCCCGGGCCCAGAAGTAGCTCAACAGGATATAGACACAGAGCAGAAACAGAAACAGCACTCCGACCTTCCAGCCCAGGACCGGCAGGTCCGGATTGCGCATTCTTGCTCCCACTGCCAGCAGGGTGAGCAGGGTGGCCGCTCCGACCTGTACCCATCCGGTGCGGTTCAGGATGAAGCTGTTTATGGGAACCCTGGTCAATAGACAGGCCAGGCCCAAGACCAATCCGGTGTCGGCGATGATCGAGCCGACTCCGTTGCCCAGGGCCAGGCCGGGGTTGCCCATCCAGGCGGCCATAACCGAGACAAAGGCCTCGGGCAAGGTGGTGCCCAGAGAGACTATGGTCGCACCGATGACGATGTGGGGCATTCCGGTGCGTTTGGCCATATCGACCACGGCATCGATCAGCCAGTCCGCTCCCTTGGACAGGACCGCAATGCACACGGCCAGGATCCCCAGCAGGGGCACAAGGCTGAACTGAGCGATGTATTGGGTCAGGAAATGTTCCATATGGCTTTGGAGTGTATTTGTTCAGTGGGCCTTGGGAAGGGCTGAACAATTACTTTTGATCGGCTAGCACTACAGCGACAGTTTGGGTACAACAAACGCCTGCAAAGAGCCAGGCGATTACTTATAGCTCCCACGCTCTGCGTGGGAGCTTTCCTGACCGCTCCCGCGGTCTCTTTCTGGACGCCGGAGCGCCCAAAAGAGTTCCCACGCAGAGCGTGGGAACGATAAAAAGCGATAAACAAGAAATCAATGAGTTACAGCAAAATGTCGCTGTAGTGATAGTTGGTTGAGGACAAAAAAACAGGGGCACCCAGCTGGGTGCCCCTGTTTTTTTGTCCTCTCAGGGACAGGATGTCAAATCTGGTTTGCCAGGGTTAAGGCTGAAAGCTAGCCCTTTTTGGTCAACAGCCACCACCTCTGGTTCGGGTTGTTGTACTCCTGTTCATAGACCTTCACATTCCCTTTGGCGGTGATCTGGAACCAGTCGGCGAAAAGCCGTTCATAGACCTCCGGATCCCGGTAGTGTGTGTGGGGATGGGGTTGGTTGGGATTGGACGCGCTCACGCAGCTCTCCCGCACAAACATGGTCCCTTGTGAGCTCAGCCAAGTGGTCAATCTGCGGGCCAGGACCGGAAGATCCTCGTCCCGGATATACATCAAGAGCCAGTTGATGAAGATGTGATCGAAGCTGGCCGCCGGAAAATCAGCCTCCATGATGTCCCCAACTGCGTGGCAGACATGGGGGTATTCGCAGCATGCGGACTTGTTGGAATCGATAAACTCATGGACAAAGTCTTGAGCCGTGACCTGAGCGGCCACAGGGGCGAAGCAGGTGGTGAACCGGCCGATCCCTGCCGCTGGTTCCAGAATGCGCAATCCGTTGAGGTCTGGAAGGTAGGAAAGTATTTCAGTCCGTTCCCGTTCCTCAAAGCTCGGATCCACGTCCTTGTTCAGCATCATGCTCTGGATATCCAGGTCCTGCTGCTCCCAAAAGCTCTTCTGTTCGGTGTTTTTCATGGGCTTCTCCTTGCTAGCCGGGAGTCCCCAGCCGGGGCTCCGCATCTTTCCCGCATGTCCCGGAGGAGTCTCCGCCGGGACATGCAGGTGACGAAATGATCGTGGAAACAGGGTGGGGGGTGAGGAAATGCTACACGGTCTCTTCCTGGCCCTGGAGGACCTCCTGGGCCGCCTGAAGAATGGCCGCGTTCTCGTCTTTGGTTCTGGAGGCAATGCGCACGAACTCACCGTCCAGGCCCACTTTGTCGTTGCAATCCCGGACATAGACCCCGTGCTTGATGAGCATGCGGCTCATGAACTCAAAGGCGCTCATGCCGTTGGTGATCTCGGCCAGGACAAAGTTCGCCTTGCTGGGGTACACCTTGAGCCCCGGGACCTCGGAGAGCTGAGCGAAAAAGGCCTGGGTATCCATGAGGTAGCGGATTCGGACCTTTTCGTAGCGTTCCAGAAAGTCCTCATCTGCGTACAGGCGGAAAAAGTATTCGGCCAGGCCGGAAAGATTCCATAAGTACCCGTTTTCCAAAAGGTCGGCCACCTTTTCCTCATCCATGACCGCGTATCCGGCCCGGATGCCGGCGATGCCGAAGTCCTTGGACATGCTCTTCATGATAATCAGGTTCTTGTATTTCTGGGTCAGGGGTATGGCGGTCTTGAGCTCCATGGAATCGTCTTCAAAGGCAAAATGAATAAAGCTTTCGTCCAGGACGATGGTGTCCACAAAGCTGAGCCGGTCAACCAGGTACTCGATATCCTCCTGGTCGATGTACCCCCCAGTGGGGTTGTTGGGGTTGATCAGGATGATGGTGTCCGGCCTCTCCTTTTCCACCAGGCGGATGTACTCTTCCAGATCGAAGTGGAAGTCGTTGTCCCGGGTCAGCTGATTGTAGACCACCTGGACGTCATCGCTGACAAACTCGTAGTAGGGAGAAAAGGTGGGGATGTTGATGATGATCTTGCGGTACGTGAAGTTGTGGATCACAGCCTGGATGATCTCGGTCGCCCCGTTGCCGACGAAGATCTTTTCCGTGGGCACGTTCAGGCATCCGGACAAGAGCTCCCCAATGACCTGGTTCTGGGATGGATAGAACTCCAGGACCTTGCGCAGGTCCCCGGTCTTGATCAGGTCGTTTTTCATCTCCTGAGTGAAGAGATCAGTTGCGTAGGGATTGGACAGAAAGCAAGCATCGATCTTTATTTCCAGTTCCGGCAACTTTTCGGCAATGGTATGAATGCTCGGCGAATGGGACCCGGACTGATCGCTCAGCTCCCGGAGGCCATAGGCCAGCTTCCGTTCTTTCATGCTCATATCGTACATATGCAACCTCCCTGTTTTTTCGTTGATAAAGCAACCACTATCAAAGAATATTGTTAAAGTCAAGATTATCGCACTATACATTATTTCGGTTTTGATTTTTTCAGCCCGAAGTATTTCAGTTCTTCGACGTAGCCTGTGGATTTTTGGAGTTTGCCATCTCTTCTGTGTGCCCACTTTCGGCCCGGTATTTTCTAAGCCCCGCCAAAGGGGGATCCCTGCCCCCTCCAGGCACTCACATG
>NZ_JIAK01000010.1 GCF_000620765.1 Desulfovermiculus halophilus DSM 18834 | reverse complement strand
GGGGGCAGGGATCCCCCTTTGGCGGGGCTTAGAAAATACCGGGCCGAAAGTGGGCACACAGAAGAGATGGCAAACTCCAAAAATCCACAGGCTACGTCGAAGAGTCTCCTTGTCGTCAGCGATTCTCATTGTGAATCTATGAATGCCCGGTCCCTGCGGTCAGCAGCATGGAGAATGACAATTTCATCCCAACAACCCGGGATTGCTTCGCTTCCCTCGGAATAACTGTGAGGACTCACCCAAATCAGGAAATCGTATCTGTTTTGTGATTAACACACACAAGCAAAAAGCACAAACCACGCAAGCCACTACTTTATGGATCAAGGCGTAATCAGCCCATTCTTTTTTCATACCACAAAGGGATAAAATTGCATCTATAAACCAGTGTATAATGAAAAGGCATCTTTATGTATCCCCCCTTGGCAAAAGAGTTCAGAGGATTTATGAGAAGAATAATGGCATGATAGCTCCAGATAACTAACTGTCTGTTCCAACCTGGTGAAACTCAAAACAAGGAGGGCAGTATGGCAGCCAAAGGCGAATTTTACAGATGCACGCTCTGCGGACATGTTGTTGAGGTCAAGCAGGACGGAGAAGGAGACTTGACCTGCTGCGGCATGCCCATGGAAGGATTGACCGACAACGAAGCCCAGACCTTCAAGGACTAATCCTTTAGGGTCTGCAGTCCATCCTTAGACTGCCCGTGTGCATGCCGGGGCAGTCTAAGGATGGTTCACGCTTGAAGTGAGTGCAATCGTGCTCAAGGCCCAGGACATCTCACCTCGACCCGTTCATCTGCTGGCTGGAGGATTCCCCACCTCATGCACCTCTCCCAGGGCCGGATGAGACGCATCGCATCCTGGCCCCAGGATCTTGGAATGCAGCATATCGCCCCCAGCCACTGTACAGGAGACCATGCTGTGGAGTACTTTCAACCTACCCGGGGCCCCAGCTTCATCCCCAGCGGATGGGGCCCGGATTTCCATCAACGGACAGCCTGCAACCTCAAAGGAGTAAAAAATGCCCCATAAACAATCCATGGACTACTTCCGAACCCTTTACGAAGTGGTCAAGGCGGTCAACTCCAGCCTCAATCCCAGGACCGTGCTCCGGCAGGTGGCGGAAAAGATCAGCTGGGCCATGGACGTCAAGGCTTGCAGCATTCGGCTCTTAAGCGAAGACCGCAAATATCTCCAGGCCGGAGCCACCTACGGGCTGAGCCAGCAATATCTGCGCAAAGGCAAGGTTGAGGTGGACAAAAGCAAGCTGGACCAGGAAGTTTTGGACGGTCACAACGTCTATGTATGCAATGCCTGTGCAGACGAACGTTTCCAGTATCCGGAAGCTGCCCAGGCCGAAGGCATTGCCTCAGTCATGGCCGTACCGCTCAATCTGCAGGGCCAGGAGATTATCGGGGTTCTCCGGGTCTACTCCAGCTCCGAACGGGAGTTCAATCAAGAGGAAGTCGAGTTCTTGAACGCCATGGCCGATCTGTGCGCAATATCCATCCACAACGCACTGGCCTACGACAAGATCAGATATGAGCATGAACTCTTAAATCGCTATACATATCAGCTTTTTGAAGATTAATTCCTCGCCGTCCCGGCAATTCGCGACACTCTGCAGACAACCACTGAAGGGGATATCCTCTATGTCCAAACTGACAATCGGTATCAACGGCTTCGGCCGAATCGGCCGGCAGGTGCTCAAGGCCCTGCGGACCAAGTACGCTGACTCTGTGCAGGTTGTGGCGGTCAATGACCTCTTTGACGCAGCCGAAAATGCGAACCTGCTCAAGCACGACTCCACCTACGGCCGGTTTTCGGAACCGGTAAGTGTGGACGGGAACGTGATCCACCTGGGGGACTGGGAAATCCAGAACTTCGCCTATACCGACCCCAAACGCATCCCGTGGGAAGACCTGGGGGTGGACCTGGTGATTGAGTCGACCGGGATCTTTCGCACCGGTCCTCAGGCCGCCGCTCACCTGGAGGCCGGGGCCAAAAAGGTAATCATCACCGCTCCGGCCAAAGAGGTGGACCGGACCATCGTCCTGGGGGTCAACGGGCAGGAATATTCGCCCCAGACCGACCGGATCATATCCAACGCCTCCTGCACCACCAACTGCCTGGCTCCGGTAGCCTGGGTGATCCACCGGGCCTTCACCATCCGGATCGGATCCATGTGCACGGTACACGCCTACACCAACGATCAGCGCATACTGGATCTGCCGCACAAAGATCCCCGCCGGGCCCGGGCCGCGGGACAAAACATCATTCCAACCACCACCGGGGCAGCCAAGCTGGTCGGGCAGGTCATCCCGGATCTGGCAGGAAAGATCGACGGTTATGCCATGCGGGTGCCGGTTCCCACGGTCTCGGTGGTCGACTTTACCGCCCAGGTGGAAAAGAACACCAGCACCGAGGAGCTGCACAGGACCTTGGAGCAGGCGGCGGAAGGGGAACTGAAGGGGATCCTGGGATACAGCCGGGAACCCTTGGTGTCCTCTGACTTCATCCTCGATCCCCACTCCTCGATAGTGGATCCGGAGTTCACCTCTGTGCGGGAAGGCAATTGGGTCAAGGTCATGGCCTGGTACGACAATGAGTGGGGCTACTCCTGCCGGGTGGCGGACCTGGCGGATATGATACGAGAAAAGGGGTAGAGGAATATGGCTTCCAATGGACCAAGGCCCGCTGGGAATAGTGCCTGCCGTATGCCCCGGGGACTAAGGGGCGGCCTCGGTGCTCGCCTTTATCCTCAGTCCTTTGTCCCCTGCAGGCTGGGGTCTGCAATCTGCCCTTCCCGGGTGAAGAGATAGAGGACGAAGACAGCGGCCATGCATCCGGCACAGAGCAGAAAGGAAAAGTGAAAGGCCTCCTGGGAGAGGGCCTGCGCGGCAAAGGTGGTCTGCATCAGCACCCCGAGCCCGTGGACAAAGGATGCGGCCCCGAACATGGTGAACAGGTTGATCCCGGTCATGGCCGTGGCGGACAGATGCCCGGGCATCCGTTCCTTGATGTGGGTGTACATGATCCCTCCGGTGCTTCCGGAGATCCCGAAAGCGGCGAACAGAAGGGCAAAAACCGGCCAGGAGGTATGGGCTGACTGCCAGGAGAGGCCAAACAGGGTGGCCCCCATGCCCAGCAAGCCAATCAGGATCACCCTCTTCCGGTGCTGGATCCGGTCGGACAGGGCTCCCCACAGCGGTCCGGCGGCAATGAAGGCCACGTTCAGGGCCAGGATGATATTCCCGGCCGTCATGGGAGACAGACCGATGCCCTGCATCAGATAGGGGCCGGCCCACAGGGTCTGAATCGCGGCAAATATCCCGTACCGGCAAAACGTGCCCACAGAGATGAACCAGTAGTCGCGGGTGCGGAAAAGTACGCCCAGCCCGCGGAGCAGCTCCGGCAGCCCCGGACTGTATCCCCGGTGCTCGCTCTGGGGTGGCCTGTCCCGGACCAGGAGGAAAAAGGCCAGGGTCAGGAGGGCGTGAACTGCGGCAATGACTGTAAACGTCCACCTCCAGCCCATTGCCTGGATCAGCACGACCAGGGGCGAGGAGGCCACAATGCTCCCGGCCGCACCTATGGAAAACAGGATGGTGCTCAAGGAGGCGAATTGGGCGGGGCTGAACCACAGGGTCAAAAGCTTGAACGGCCCCATGAGATTGCAGGCCATGCCCAGCCCCAGCATCCCCCTGGCCAGCACAGCCAGACCCAAGGTTTCGGCCCAGGCGAACAGCAGGGCCCCGGCCACACCGAACAGAGAAAGAACGCTCATGGTCAGCCGGGGACCGAACCGGTCCAGGGTCAGCCCCAGGGGGATCTGAACCAGGGCAAAGACATAAAAAAACGCCGCGGACAACAGGCTCAAATCCGAAGCATTCAGCCCTAAGTCCCGGATCAGGTCCGAGCTGATCACCGCAGTGGAGGCCCGGTAGAATTGGGACAGGAGAAAGAAGATAGAGGTCAGGGCAAAGACGGCCCAGCGGTTGGTAAAGGCAGTGGACATGGTTTTCGTGGTTCGCAGACGCCGGCTGTAGAACTGTAAGGTTTGCCGCAAAAGCTCATGAACACAACTCCATTTCTTGTGTCCAGGAGCCGTTTTCGCTCCCTGTCAACTGTCCTGTCCGCTCATTGAGCCTGAGACAATGCTGAACCTCGAGTTAAAGCGCCCGCAAAGTCCCGGCCAGGAAATCCTGCACCGCCTGCTGCACACTCTGGGCCTCACTGACATAGACCGGCATGTCCTTGCCCTGGAGATATGATACAGCCTTGGGGCCGATCTGGCTGGTTATCACCGCCCCGGCCTCTGTCTTGACCACATCCTGGGCTGCACGGGTCCCAGCCCCCCGGCCGGCGACCATGTTGTGTTCATTGGATATGGTCGTGATCTGTTCGGAGTCGGTATCGTACAAGACAAAGTACCTGCACCGGCCGAACCCGCTGAGGACATCGTCCAACCCCGTACCTTGACTGCTCAGTGCCAGTTTCATAATCCATCTCCTATGCTTAAAACCGGATGGTCCAAACGAACTGTAGTCACCTACACCCTGCTCCAGCTCCCAGGGGCCCTGCTCGTGGCTCTGGCGCTTGTGGTTGCCCACGCCCGGTTTGGGCTCCCGGCCGGGGCCGCATGGTCCATCCTCGTCCTGTGGATAGTCAAGGACAGCATTCTGTTTTTCTTTCTCTGGCCAGCCTACGACAAGCACAACACGGATGTCTACACCCTCATCGGCCGGCAGGCATCTGCTGCCACAGACCTCAGCCCCGGGGGGCGAGTGCGCCTCAGAGGGCAGACCTGGCCGGCCAGGGCAGAGCCCTCAAGCTGCCCCATTCCGGCGGGCAGCCGGGTTGAGATCCTGGACAGGGAGGGACTTGTGCTCATAGTCCGGCCGCTGAAAACAGAAAAAGCCGGGGCGTAACGCCCCGGCTTTGTGGCTTTTTGCGGCAGACGGTGGGAAAGGGCTTACATGCCCATGCCCATACCGCCCATTCCACCCATGCCGCCCATACCTGCGGCTCCGGCACCGGCTCCGCCTTGGTCGTTGTCTTCCGGCTTTTCAGCCAGGGCGGACTCGGTAGTCAACAGCAGGGAGGCGATGGAGGCCGCGTTCTGCAGGGCGCTGCGGGTGACCTTTTTGGGATCGATCACCCCGGCCTGGACCAGGTCCTCATATTCGCCTGTGGCCGCATTGAATCCGTACTCAGGCTTGGAGCTGCCCTTGACCTGCTCAACCACGATGGACCCTTCAAATCCGGCATTGGTGGCTATCTGGCGCAAAGGTGCAGCCAGGGCCTTGCGGACCACTTCCACTCCGGCCTTTTCATCCTCATCAGCGGCCTTGACTTCGTTCAGGGCGTCCTCGCAACGAGCCAAAGCCACACCGCCGCCGGCCAGGATACCTTCTTCCACCGCTGCCTTGGTGGCGTTCAGGGCGTCCTCAACCCGGGCTTTCTTTTCCTTCATCTCAGTTTCCGTAGCCGCGCCGACATTGATCACAGCCACTCCGCCGACCAGCTTGGCCAGACGTTCCTGCAGCTTCTCCCGGTCATAATCCGAGGTCGTGTCCTGGATCTCGGTCCGCAGCTGCTTGATCCGGGCCTTGATTTCCTGGGTGTCGCCCTGTCCGCCGACAATGGTTGTGTTTTCCTTGTCCACGGTAATCCGGTCGGCCTGACCCAGATCATTGAGGGTTATGTTCTCCAGGCTGTGCCCGGTATCCTCAGAAATAAGAGTGCCGCCGGTCAGCGCAGCGATATCCTGCAGCATGGCCTTGCGCCGTTCACCGAATCCAGGGGCCTTGACCGCGCATACCTGCAATACGCCCCGCAGCTTATTGACCACCAGGGTAGCCAGGGCCTCGCTCTCGATGTCCTCGGCGATGATCAAGAGCGGGCGGTTCTGCTGGCCGACTTGTTCCAGAATGGGAACCAAGTCTTTCATCACCGATATTTTCTTGTCGTAGATCAAAAGCAGGGGCTTTTCCAGCTCTGCGGTCATGGCTTCCTGATTGGTGACCAGGTAGGGGGAAAGATACCCGCGGTCGAACTGCATGCCTTCGACCACATCCAGGGTATTTTCCAGGCCCTTGGCCTCCTCCACTGTGATCACGCCTTCCTTGCCCACTTTGTTCATGGCTTCGGCGATCAGGTTGCCGACAGTGGCATCATTGTTGGCCGAGATGGTCCCAATCTGGGCGATTTCTTTCTCTTCTCTGGTGGAGTGGGCCATGGTGTCCAGTTTTTTGGTCACTTCCTGGACCGCTTTGTCGATACCCCGCTTGATGGACATGGGGTTCCGCTCGGCAGCCACCAGCTTGAGTCCTTCATTAAAAATGCAGTGGGCCAGGATGGTGGCGGTTGTGGTCCCGTCTCCAGCCATATCGCTGGTTTTGCTGGCCACCTCGTTGACCATCTGGGCACCCATGTTCTCGAACTTGTCTTCCAGCTCGATCTCCTTGGCCACGGTCACCCCATCCTTGGTGATGGTGGGGGAGCCAAAAGACTTTTCAATGACCACGTTCCGGCCCCTGGGGCCCAGGGTCACCCGAACCGCATCGCTTAAC
Organism: Desulfovermiculus halophilus DSM 18834; assembly: GCF_000620765.1. Lineage (NCBI taxonomy): Bacteria > Pseudomonadati > Thermodesulfobacteriota > Desulfovibrionia > Desulfovibrionales > Desulfohalobiaceae > Desulfovermiculus > Desulfovermiculus halophilus. The sequence continues at coordinate 99,640 of NZ_JIAK01000010.1, read as the reverse complement.
TTTTCCACACCCTGCTTCAGACCGTGCCGGGCGTTTTCTCCGAAATAAATATCCTTAGCCGGCATATGTACTCCTCCTTGTTCCCTGTTTACGATTCAACTTTGGCGATGATGTCTTCTTCCCGCATGACCAGATGATCTTCTCCCTCGATGGAGACCTCGGTTCCGGCAAATTTGCCGTACATAACCCGATCTCCGGGCTGAACAGACATCTCCATGCGCTGGCCCTGCTTGTCCAGCTTCCCCGGGCCGACAGCCACCACGTCGCCTTTCGTGGGGCGTTCCTTGGCGGTATCCGGGATGATGATTCCACCGGCTGACTTCTGCTCCTCTTCCACTTTCTTGATCACAACTCTGTCCTGGAGAGGCTTAAGAGTCATGGCAACCTCCTTATTGGCTTTGGTCTCTTAGCACTCACCACAAGCAAGTGCTAACAGATGGCCACCATATTCATCTCAGCTCTGAATACAAGGATTTATATATTCCATTACAAGAGATTTATATGATATACAAAGAATGAATAGATAGTTGCTCTCATTTTTTTCATATTTTGGCCTTTTGCTTGATTGTTGTACTATTTTAATCGGTGACCACTCGAAATCAGGTCCCATACAGAGCCACCCCGGTTCAGGTCCTGCGCAGGTCGGGCATATTCGATCCTGTTGGTACAGGTTGCAGCTATTCCCCGCAGTCGCGGACCTCAACAGAGGTTAACACAGTACGTAGCCAATCATGCCTCTCTGCCGGCGATACATTTCTGATGACGATCTTCATTTTTGCAACAGTTGATTAAACAACCAAGATTTTTCACATCTGACTTGACGGAAAAGAGTTTTATGGTAGTGTATATTGTTCTTATCAGTCAGGACATTCATCTTTTCAGTATAGGTTAACATTTTTTTCCAAGGGTATTTTATGACGCAGACGCTTCAATCAGCGAAAGGTTTGCGCCTGATCGCTCACTTCGATCTCTGCACCGGGTGCGAAATCTGCCAGCTGGTATGCTCCGAACGGCTCTTCGGAGGCTTCAATCCCAGACTGGCCGCCCTGCGCATCGAGCACAGGCGAGAAAATCTGGTCCACGAGCCCATCTTGTGCGAGCAGTGCCATAATCCGTTTTGCCAAAACGTCTGCCCGGTGCAGGCCATCAGCCTGGACGAGGACACCGGGGCCCGGGTCATCGATCCGGACACATGCATCGGCTGCGGGTTGTGCGCTTCCTATTGCCCGCGCCAAGTCATTGTCCAGGACAGGGAGAGCGGGAAGTCGGTCAAGTGCGATCTGTGCAACGGAGATCCATTGTGCGTGCGGGCCTGCCCCACCGGCGCTCTGGAGCTTATAGTGCAGGGAGGTGACCATGCCTAAGGCCTGGATGGGAAAATTCTTGTTTGTCGATCTTGGCTCTGGATCCTCCTGGACCCAGGAAGTGCCGGACTGGATGCGCTCAAAGCTCATGGGCGGCAAGGCGTTCGGAGCCAAGCTGCTCACCGACCTGACCCCTGCGGGCTGTGATCCGTTTGCTCCGGAGAACCCGCTTATGATCATGACCGGCCCCCTGACCGGGACCAGCGCTCCATCAATGCGCGGATGCGTGGTGACCAAGTCTCCGCTGACCGGAACCTTCCTGGACTCCTATTTCGGCGGCTACTTTTCTCCGGAGGTCAAATACGCGGGCTACGACGGGATCATCATTCTGGGCCAGGCCCAGGAACCGGTCTATCTGTGGATAGACGATGACCGGGTTGAAGTCCGACCCGCAGCCCACCTCTGGGGACAGGACGCTTTGGAAGCCAACGCAGCGGTCAAGAGCGAACTGAACGACGAGACCGTCAAGATCCTGAGCATCGGTCCCGCTGGAGAGAACCGGGTCCTGTACTCCCTGATCAGCTGCGAATACAACCGGCAGGCGGGCCGGGGCGGCGCCGGTGCGGTTATGGGGTCCAAGCACCTAAAGGCCATTGCTGTTCGCGGAACCAATACCGTGACCATCCATGACCCTGAGGCCTTTCGGGCCGCAGTGATCCAGGCCAACGCCGATCTGGAAAAATCCGAGGACGTCCAGGCCATGCGGGACGGGGGAACGGCTCCGGCTGTGGACTTTGCCAACGAGACCGGGCTCTTGCCCTCACGCAATTTTCAGGACGGATCCTTTGAAAAGGCCTCGAATTTGAGCGATATCGGCCAGTCCAAGCATCTGTGGCTGAACAGCGCCGCCTGCCTGGGCTGCCCCATCCGGTGCAGCAAGATGGGCGCGGTGCGTACCGGGAAATACGCCGGGTTTATCACCGACATCGTGGAATACGAGTCCGCAGCCCTGATGGGCTCGAATCTGGGCATTTCCGATGTCCGGGCCGTGGCCCACCTGGTCAAGCTCTGTGACCGGTTCGGCATGGACAGCATGTCCACCGGCGGAGTGATCGGCTTTGCCATGGAGGCCGGGGAACGAGGACTTCTCGAATCCCCGGACGGGATCAGCCTGGAGTTCGGCAACGTCCAGGCGGCCGAGTACCTGATCCGGTCCATCGCTTTTGTGGACAACGATCTGGGTAAACTCCTGGCTCAGGGTGTCAAACGAGCGGCTGCGGCCTTGGGCGGAGATGCATCAGCCTTTGCCCAGCACGTCAAAGGCCTGGAATCACCCGCCTGGGGCCCCCGGGGTGCAGCCGGAACCGGCTTGGCCTTCATGACCGCAGACCGCGGAGGCTGTCACCAGCGCGGGCTGCCCGCTCCTTTGGAAGTGACCGGGGGAGAATGGGAAGGCAAGCCGGTCCAGGCCCTGGCCGTGGAAGGCAAGGCCGATATGCTCATCCAGATGCAGAACTATCTGGCCGGGACCGATGCCCTGGTCAAATGCGATTTCGGTGGCTTCGGGGTTCAGCCGGAAACATACGCCGCACTGCTCAGCGCAGCCACTGGGGAGAGACATACAGCCGACGAATTCGACCGCCTCGGGGAACGAATCTGGAACCTGACCCGGAACTTCAACCTCCGGGAAGGCCTGAATCCAGCAGATGACACCCTGCCCAAACGATTCATGCAGGACCCCCTTCCCAGCGGGCCAAACAAGGGACACCGCTTCTCTGCCCAGGACATGGCCTTTATGCTCAAGGACTATTACTCCTTGCGGGGCTGGGACCAGGCCGGTCGCCCGACGGAAGAAACCCTGAAAAAAGTCGGGGTGCAGGATCTGCCGAAGTTTGAAAAGAGCAGTTAATACTCGTATCAGAGAAGAGTCAGCCTGTATCGCTGAGTTGGAGAAAAGATTTCGTTCATAATCAATCCGACATCTTACATCGATTAACCGATAACCCAACAAAACAAAGGAGATCCGACATGGACAACTATTACAATCTCAGAGAATTCCAGTGCGCAACCAAGGCCAAACACGGTGTGGGGGCCCTGGCTTCCCTGCCCGATTCCCTGCGTGAGCTGGGGGTCAAGAAGCCATTGATCGTGACCGACCCGGGCGTGGTCGGAGCCGGCCTTTTGGACCGGGTGACCAAGGTTTTGGAAGATGCGTCCATTCCCTACGGCGTCTTCGATCAGGTGGTGCCCAATCCCTACGTTTCCACTGTGGGCGACGCCAGCAAACAGTACGAAAAAGAAGGATGCGACGGCCTGATCGGCCTGGGCGGCGGAAGCTCCATGGACACGGCCAAAGGGGTGGGCGTGGAAGCGACCCATGAGGGCGACGTCTTGTACTGGGAAGCGGCTAAGCGGGATCTGGAACGGCGCATCGCCCCCCTGATCACCATTCCGACCACAGCCGGAACCGGCAGTGAGATCACTGTATGGGCCGTGATCACCGATCCGGACCGCAAGTTCAAGTTCAATGTGGGCGGCCCGCTGATGTCCCCGCACATTGCCATTGTGGACCCGGAGCTGCACATGACCATGCCCCCGCACGTGACCGCGGGAACCGGCATGGACGCCTTGTGCCATGCCATTGAGTGCTATACCTGCCACTTCTCACAGCCGCACACCGACGCCGTAGCCCTGCTGGCCATTGAGTACTGCGGCAAGTATCTGCGCCGGGCCGTGGGCAATGGGCAGGACATGGAAGCCAGGTACTATATGGCCATGGCCGCTCATTTGGCCGGCATCTCCTACGGCACGGAGAGTGCGGGAGCAGTTCACGCCCTGACTCAGACCCTGGGCGGCATCAAGCCGGAGATCCACCACGGACCGGCGGTAGGGGCGACCCTTGGTGCCTTCATGGAATACAACTGGATCGGCCGCCCTCAGAAGTTCCGTCGCGTAGCAGAGGCCCTGGGCGTGGAAACCACCGGCCTGAGCGATCGGGAAGCCTGCCTGCTGGGCGCTCAAGCCGTCTACGACCTGGCCGAGGACACGGGCATCCCTTCCCTGGCCGAGCTTGGGGTCAAGGAAGACGATATTCCGAAGCTGGCCAAGGAGGCCTACGGCGATCCGCAGACTCCGGGCAACCCCCGGGACATCGACATCCAGGGCTACGAGTGGATGTACAAGCGCTGCCTGGGCTGCCTGTAAAATTAAGGCCGGGGTCATCCCCCGGCCTGAATTCTCATCGCATGTGCATAAGAAAGCCGTCGGGTCCAAACCCGGCGGCTTTCTTATTTGAGACTTGATGCAACCCCGGTCGCTGGTTGAACGTCCGGGGCCACCAGTCACGCGCAGACGCGTGACTGCCCAAAGAAAGAGAATGATTATTCGCCCCTACCAACCTCACGCCAGCACAGTGCTGATTTTCATATAGGGATCATCGAGAACACATTAACACATTGTTAGGGACGACTGACATTTGCCCTTTTGGGATTTTCGGGATCCCCACAACACGTTTCATACTCGATCAATGCGGCAAATCTGACGTCTGACCTCTGGCTTCTGACATCTGAACTAAAGCCCCATGGCCTCCTTGGCGGCCTCCAGGGCGTCCCGCTTTCCGTCAGCAGTCTTGACCACGTCGGTTTTGTAGGTCCCGCCCTGATCAAACCACCGCTCCAGCAGTTCCGGCTTCTGCTTGATCAGCTTTTTTCCTGCCTCCGCATACTCCATGCCCTGGTTCAGAACATATTCGGCCATCTGGGCCTGCTCTTCCACCGTAAAGTAAAAGTTCTCGAAAAACTGACCGACATTCGGATTTTTCCAGGCATACCCTGGACGGCAGATGGTATGCACTGTGGCTGCGCCCTGATCCGGGCCCCAGTATTTCTCGCCGCCGTGCAGAAGCTTCATATCGATGTTCAGGTTCATGGGATGCGGAATCCAGCCCAGCCAAACAACCCAGGGGTTGCCCCGTTTGATTTCCCGCTTGACCTGAGTGAGCATACCAGCCTCGCTGGAGGGCATCAGCTCCCAGTCGCCCAGGCCGTAGGCATCATCCTCGATCATGTCCAGGATGACCTGATTCCCGTCATTGCCGGCCTCGATCCCATAGATCGTGCCCCCGAACTTCTCCTTGTGCTCGTCCAGATCCTTGAAGTGCTTGACTCCGGCCTCATAGGCCTCTTTGGACACTGCCACGGTATACTTGGCCCCGGACAGATTGGTCGTGACCAAGTCTATTGTCCCGTCCACCATATATTTGCGGATCATCTCCCGCTGGGTGGGCAGCCACAGCCCAAGGGCCACGTCCCGTTGTCCCTGGGATACGCTTTGAAACATAATGGGAACAGAGGCAGTGATCACGTCGGTATTATACCCGATCTGCTCCAAGAGATAGGCCGCAGTCTCTGTCTTGGCCGTCACCCCGGTCCAGTTGACCTGAACCAAGCGGACTTCCTGTCCCTTTTCTGCCCACGCAGGGCCGGATACACCGAGCAACACCAAGGCCAAAGTCAACAGCAATACCTTTTTCATCTTTCTACTCCTGTTTTTGTGTTCTGTTGCCGAATGCAGACACCTGCAATCAGCAAGTTCAAACAGTTACAAACTTATGATTCATAGATCACTATCACTCAAAACCGACGGCTGTCAACACGACATCTTTGCCCGGCATACCTCCGTACCATGAAGTCCAGATACTCGCATCATCTTCCCATCATCCCCGACCAATCGCTCCAGAGCAGCGCATTAATTTTATATTGTTTCAAATTGATTTATACCATTTGATTCATTTCGTCTTATTTAGACTCAGCTTGCTGCCCTTGTTCTTGCAATCTCAGGTGCATTCTTGCCGTCCTCTTGTTAAAAGCATAATTTTCAAGATGTTACCAAGAAATCCGCCAAACAATGATCATCTGGTACGCTGCGTGCAAAAAGACTTGTGAGGGCAAGAACACGCGGATGCACAGCTCAATACGTCGTGAAGCACACGAGGAGGTTTTGTATGAAACGGATTCTGGAAAAAATCGACACTTTGTTGATGGCCAGTGTCATGGCTGAGGCCAACGCCCATGAACTGGGCAGGCAGTATCTTCGCTCCGGGGCATACTCAGAAAGCAGCTCCCGGCAAGAAAGTCTGCAGGACTTTTTATCCAACGTAGGCCTCGATTCTGTGCAAGTCTACTACGGAATCGCCAGGTTGTAATCATTCCTAAAGGAGCAGCTCATGAAAAACATTAAGGTTTTGCTGGTCGACGATGAAAAGGATTTCGTCAACTCTTTGTCCGAGCGGATTCAAATGCGGGAGCTGGACTCCAAGATCGCTTATGACGGGGAACAGGCCCTGGAGCTGGTTACAGACGAAATCCCGGATGTGGTGGTTCTGGACTTGCGCATGCCCGGCATCGATGGGCTGGAGGTACTGGAGCGGCTCAAAAAGAAGTACCCCAAGGTCCAGGTCATTATTCTCACCGGTCATGGTTCAGACGAGGACGAGAGAATATCCAAGCGCCTTGGGGCGTACGACTATCTCCAGAAGCCGGTCAGCATCGACAAGCTCATCCGTTCTATCAAGGGCGCGTATCAGAACCTGCAGGACACCATGAGTGCAGCAACCTATGCAGAAGCTGGAGACATGAAATCGGCTCGCGAAATGATGGAGAAAACACGAAAGAAATAATAAAAATGAGCAAAAGGCACGGGTGACGGGCATGAAGGTTCTTCTGGCGGGGACGAACCTCGGATTTCTTGATCATATGGCCGAGATCCTGGCTTCTAAGGTTGAAGAGATTCGACAGGTCACAAATGAAATTGAGCTCGAGGCCTGTTTGGTTAAGAGTACTGACGTTGTCCTGCTCGATCTCTTCGACCTCAAGGCCAGAGGAATTTCCTTTATGCAGCGCATCAAGGCTGCCCAGCCCTGTGCCCAGATTATCTGTTTGATACCCAAGGGAGATATCAAGCTGTCCATAACCGCCATGCGAAACGGGGCCTTTGATGAGCTTCAATCTCCCTTTTCCTGGCCAGCCCTGCTCTCAAAGCTGTCTGCAGCCCACGAAGAGAAGGCCAGAGTGGAAAAAAAGAGCGGATTTTGGAGTTCGGTTCAAGACCATTTTGTTGCCGGAAGCCTGGCCCAGATAGCCGGGCCGGACATGGGTCGAAATTGGCTGCACGCAGAGACACGAAGCAAGAGGAAGAAAAGCGCTCGGAACAGTGCGGCTCAGAATCCCGATCCCCAGGAGGAACAATGAAGAGCGTTTCCGTGCAGGACCTTATGATCCCGCTGCATGAATATGCCACTGTGCACGAGGAGGATCTTTTGCATCAGGCGGTCCATGCCTTGGAACAGGCCCAGAAGAACTTTCTGGCCGCATCAAAAGAAAGGCGCTATCCCCATCGGGCTGTCTTGGTGGTCAGCCAGGATGAGGAAGTGGTGGGCAAACTGAGTCAACTGGATATCCTCCGTTCCCTGGAGCCGAAATATGATCAGCTTGTTGACTCCAGAGCTATGAACAGAACAACGACTAGTGGATTCAGCCTCTCCTTTCTGCGCAGCATGGTCTCGGACTATGGGCTTTTTGACCGCCCTCTGGTTGACCTGTGCCGGAAAGCAGCTTCCATCAAGGTCAAAGACTGTATGCTTACGCCGGACACTGGAGAGTTCGTTCACGTGGATGATACGTTGGAATTCGGGGTGCATCAGCTTATTGTAGGCCAACACCAATCCCTTTTGGTCCTGGAGAAAAAACGCATCGTGGGCATCCTCAGACTTGTTGACGTCTTTCATCAGATTGCCGAACTCCTACAATCCTGCGCTATTACTCCTCCTCAAGGAGAGTGAACATGAAGATACGAGTACTTGTTGTTGACGATGAAGAGCAGTTTGTGCAGCAGCTCGCGGAAAGGCTCCGCCTCCGGGACTACGATGTGAACACGGCCTTAAACGGCGATCAGGCCCTGAACACAATTCAGCAGTACAACTTTGACGTTGTCATCTTGGATGTAGCCATGCCGGGAATTGACGGCATCGAAACCCTCCGGGAGATAAAAAACATTAAACCGTTGACCGAAGTAATTATGCTCACAGGTCATGCCACAGTAGAATCGGCCATTGAAGGCATGAAGCTCGGTGCCTTTGACTACTTGATCAAGCCGACAAACACCGAGGATCTCGTGATGAAAGTCAACAGCGCCTATGCGCGGAAAGCAAATCACGAAGAACGCATCCGGCAGGCCAAAGCGAACGAGATCTTCTCATCGCCTCTCTCAGTTTTTCGTGACAAATAATTAGATATTTCAGAGCATTATAAAACTGGCCCTGGCCAGAACAGGTGAAGTGCGTCCAAAGTCAGGCCTGACCGGCGCCTTGCAGGATACGGAGGAATCACAGCATGAGTCACGATGTACACACTGGCAGCGGAGCAGGCATTTTGTCCAACAAGCTCCTCTGGCTTGGCATAGGCACTGCTTTGTTCGTGTTTATTGGGTTTGTCCTGCCGACTCCGCAGAGTCTGGTTACCATTGTTGCTGACAATGGATTCGCGGATCAAATGCAGAAATGGGGAATCGCCGACTCTCCGGAGCAGGCTGCCCAAAAGACAATGACTGTTCTGGGCATTATCCCCATGGCCATTATATTTTTTGCCACTGAAGCCATCCCCATCGGTCTGACCGGCCTCCTGATGCCTCTATTGGCCTATTTTCTGGGCCTTTTACCCAAACAAATGATCGGGGAGACATTTGCCGGAGACGCGCCCCTTTTCCTCCTCGGCGTCCTGGCCATGGGGGTGGTGGTGGTCGATGTGGGCCTGCACAAACGGCTTGCCACCTGGATCCTGGGGTGGACCAAGGGATTTTATGTCCCTGTGTTTGTTCTCTGTGTCAGCATGGCAGTGATCGGATCGTTTATCTCCGCCCACGCCATGTGCGCCTTCATGACCCCAGTGATGATGGCCGTGTACTTCGGCGCTGTTGCAGCCAACAATTCCACCGGCCGTCTGGAGCACGATCCGGCCCTGGCCAAGTTTCTCCTCTTTACCCTTTGCTTTGCCCTGAATGTCGGCGGCGTCGGCTCACCGGCAGCCGGGGGGCGCAATGTGATCATGATGGGCTTCTGGGAGGGATATGATGTACCCATGGATTTCTTCACCTGGATGAAATACGGATTTCCCATGGTTCCCATCCTGGGGCTTATGGTTGCAGTGTACATGCTTCTTTTCTTTTCCCGCAAGATCAAGCACAAAGATCTAACCCCTGGATTGCGGGCGATGAAGGACGAAACCAGGCGCATGGGCCGGATGAAGTACGCGGAGTTCGTCACTCTGGGCATGCTGGTGCTCATCCTCGTGCTCTGGATATTCGGCGGTCACGACCTCGGCCTGGGGGGGCCAGCCCTTCTGGCCCTGCTCATTCCGGTTATCTTTCGGGTTACAGAATGGCGAAAGATCTTAAACGGCATCTCCTGGGATGCGTGGTTCATGTATTGCGGGGCCTTGACCCTGGGTGCCCTGCTCAAGGAAAGCGGGGCTGCCCTGTGGCTGGCCCAAAGCGTTCTCTCCTCCTTGAACTCCATCGGAATCAGTGAGGGCTTTGGGCTGTGGGTCGGCCTCTCCGGTTTCTCCGGACTGATGACCAATTTCATGTCCGATGCCGGAACCACCGCCCTCCTGGGGCCCATCGTCATCCCCATCGGGGTTATGTCCGGACACATGGCCGAACCGTGGGCCTCCGGGCTGGCCGTGGCCTTCGCCACCTCCTTTGCCCATTTCCTCATTGTGGGCACCCCGAACAACGCGATCGTCTACGGCCTGGGCACGTACCCGGATACCGGAGAACGGGTCATCGCTCCGATCGACTTCGTCAAGTACGGGCTGCTGCTCTGGATCCTTTCCCTGCTTGTGGTCTGGATCATCGGCTTTTTGGGCATCTATCAGGTCATAGGTTTCCCGGAAGGGATTTTGGACACGGCCAGGGCAGTGCTGGAAAGAAACAATATGTAGCTGAACTCGGGTCCCGGCCGGCGGCGGACGGAAAAGCCGCAGCTACCGGGCCCCCGATTCAGTGCAAAGGACGGTATATGCATGCATCTCAGCCTGCGCCAAAGAATCTTCGCTTTGATCACCAGCATGGGGCTCATTACTGTCGTCTGCGGCTGCGCCATTCTCTGGTATACGCGCTATATCGACGATGCCGTGAACACCGTGGTCCAGCAGGAGGTCAAAGCATTCAGGGCAGTCCAGGAAATGCAGGTTGCGCTGCTGCGTCAAAAGGAGATCGAAACTACTTCCAGAGTGGTTGGTGAACAAAAACAGCTCCGGGAGCTGGGCACCTATCGGCAAATTTTCCTGGGCTCTCTTCAGCAGGCTGCAGAGCTGGCCCAAACCCCGGAACAAAAAAGGATGCTGGGGCTCATTGAATCCGCATACACTCGATACATTGAGCTCAAAGATCGAGACCTCCAGCAATATCCCCCCCAGGGAGGTGGTCAGGACAGCTCCGGGCTGCGCACTGATCAGCGGGCCCTGTTCCTGGAGGTCCAAAACAAGTGCGAAACCTACAAGCAGATGCAATGGAACCACATCCGAGAGGCCAGACAGGAAAGTGAAACACGGACCGAGTCGCTGCGGATAATAGCTGTTTTTGCAATATGCTGCTTTGTTCTTCTCTCCGGGTTCTTGGCCCTCATTCTCTACCGCCAGATCTTGGACCCCATCCGGCAGTTGGCCTATGAAACCGGGGGGAAAAACCGTGAAGACGAACATAACGAGGTCCAGTCCCTCAGTTCCAGCCTGCATCGATTCCTGGAGGACTTTGATTTCGCCCACAACGAGTTGACCAGGAGCAGGGAACACCTGGAGCAGGCGGAAAAGATGGCCTTGGTGGGCAAGTTGGCGGCAGGCATGGCCCATACCATCCGCAACCCCTTCACCTCCATCAAGATGCGTCTGTTTTCCCTGAGCCGGAGCCTGGATCTCTCGGAGAACGACAAGGAGGATTTCGATGTTATATCCGGAGAGATCACCCGCATCGACAACATCGTCCAAAATTTCCTGGAATTCGCCCGCCCCCCCAAGCTCAAGATGCAGGAATGCCGCATCCAGGACATTGTCCAATCCGCCCTGCAGCTGCTCAAGCACCGTTTGCAGTCCCACAACGTGCAGGTCCATTTCCATCCAGGCAAAGACATTCCCTTGGTCTGGGCCGATCCGGAGCAGCTCAAAGAAGCCCTGATCAATCTGATCATCAATGCCTACGAATCAATGACCGGAGGAGGATGGATTGAAATCACCCTTAAAACGCGAAAAACGGACGAAAGCAACCAAACTGCGGTCATCTGGATTCAGGATAACGGAGAAGGCATCTCCGCCGCTATCCAGGATCGAGTCATGCAGCCATTTTATACCACAAAGGAAGACGGCACCGGCCTCGGTCTGAGTATCGTCACCCGGATTGTGGAAGAGCATGGAGGGTCCATGCAATTCGTCTCCAGGCCGGGACAGGGGACAACTTTTGAGATTGCCCTGCCGGCCAAGGAGGACAGCCATGAACAAAATTCTGATCATTGACGACGACGAGCAGCTTAGCAAAAGCTTTGCCAAGATCCTGGCTCAGGAAGGGTATGCCACTGAACAGGCCTTGTCCGGTGAAGACGGACTCCAGAGGATTCGAGCCAAGCGCCCGAACCTGGTGGTCCTGGACGTTCGTCTCCCGGGAATGAGCGGCATCCGCACCCTGGAACGCATTCATGAGCATGACCCGAAGCTGCCGGTGATCATCTGCACCGCGTACGGGACCACGGAAACCGCTATAGAAGCCATAAAGATAGGAGCCTTCGACTATATCTACAAGCCATTCGATGTCCCGGAGATGCTCAAAACTATTGCCAACGGGCTGGAGGCCGGCAGGTTCATGGCCACCCCCGTAGAGATGGACCCAGAACCTGCCCAGACCAGGGAAGAGGCGATTATCGGCCGGAGCAACGTCATGCTGGGTGTGTACAAGGCAATCGGCCGGGTTGCCTCCACTGACGCCACTGTCCTCATCAGAGGAGAATCCGGGACAGGCAAGGAACTCGCGGCACGGGCCATCTACCAGCATTCAAAACGGGTGAACCGGCCGTTCCTGGTCATCAATTGCGTGGCCATTCCGGAAAATCTCCTGGAAAGCGAGCTTTTCGGATATGAGAAAGGCGCCTTCACCGGGGCCGTCCACCGCAGGGTAGGCAAAATCGAACAGGCTCATCAGGGAACTGTTTTTTTGGACGAAATCGGGGACATGCCCCTCTCCATTCAGTCCAAGCTCCTCCGCCTGCTCCAGGAACGAAGTATAGAGCGCTTGGGAGGCAGGGACGTCATTCCAGTCGATGTCCGGATTCTGGCCGCCACAAACCGGGACCTGGAGCAGGCCGTAGCTGATGGACGCTTTAGAGAGGACTTGTATTACCGGCTTAAGGTAGTCACAATCACCATGCCCCCTCTGCGGGACAGGCTGGAGGACATTCCGACACTGACCGAATATCTGTTGGGCCGCTTCTGCATGGAGATGGATCTGGACAATCCCGGGGTCAGCCCCTATGCCCTCGAGGCCTTACAGACCTACCGTTGGCCGGGAAACATCCGCGAGTTGGCCAACACCCTGCAGAAGAGCCTGATCTTCAACCGGGGCATGCCCATCCAGGCCGAGGACATTTCCTTTCCCGCCACCGAGAGCACGTCCTCCGCAAAGCCTTACTCTACAGAGGAATCTGTGCTAGGTTGGATCAAAAACATGTTCCATACCAAGCCGGACAACCTGTTCGATGTATGCATGGAACAGCTGTCGGCCCTGGTGATCAAGGAAGCACTGTCTCTCACTAAGGGCAACCGGTCCCAAGCGGCAAAGATTCTGGGCATGTCCCGGCCCACCCTGCACTCTAAGATGGAAAAGCTGGGAATTACTGTCGAATCCACTGTGAACAGCACGTGATCTCCCGATCATGAATGTATCCCAGGCACCACTCCTCGCCCGCCCCCCGGAGACGACATGCTGCACACTGAACAGCGTAGGCCATATACAACGGTTATTACCGGAGCTTCTGGATTCATCGGCCGCCATGTAACCCTGGCCCTGAGCAGGCATTGCCGTCTGTATTGCCTGGCCCGGCGCAGCCAGACCGAAGCGGACATTCCCTGCTCTTCCCAGATAAGCTGGATTCAGGGGGATATTGCGGACAAAGCGCAAATGGAGCAAATTGCCGAATATATTCATTCCCAGGGCGGAGCGGACTGCGTCCTTCATTTGGCCGGGTATTACGATTTCAGCCAGCAGGAAAACCCTGGATATGAAGCGACCAATGTGACCGGCACCAGGAACACCCTGCAGCTGGCCCATACAATTCAGGCCACACATTTCATATTCTCCAGCTCCCTGGCTGCCTGTGAGTTCACCCCTCCGGGACATGTTGTGGATGAATCCACACCGGTCTCAGCCCAGTTTCCCTATGCCCGAAGCAAAAGTCAGGCTGAACGCATCATCCGCGAACACAGAAGCGACATGCAGGCATCCATCATCCGCCTGGCTGCCGTCTACAGCGACTGGTGCGAATTCCCCCCGGTCTATTCCCTTCTGGAGACCTGGCTCTCGGGAACAATCGTCTCCAGAGCCCTGGGCGGGCGGGGAAAATTTGCCATCCCCTACATCCACATCAATGATGTGATCGCAGCTGTGATCAGAATAATGAACAAGGCCAACCAGCTGCCGGCTCTAGGCGTCTACAATGTGAGCCCGAATGGGGCTACTTCCCATCAGGCCCTGTTCCGGGCTGCGACCCAATACTACTTCGGCAAGGAACGCAGTGCATTCCATGTCCCCAAGCACCTTGCCTGGGGGGCCCTGCATCTCCAGTCATGTTTTTTCCGGCTCCTGCACAAAGAGCCCTTTGAACGCCCCTGGATGGCCAAGTACATCGACAAGCAGCTGAACGTCCGGGCCGATGCCACCTATCAAAAGCTCGGGTGGCGCCCCACCCCCAGATATCATATCCTTCGCCGCTTGCTCTTTCTGGCTGAAAACAAGAGGGCTCACCCCAACACCTGGCTCTTCCGCAATGAACGCATGATAACCCAGCGCACCCCTCAGCGCCGCAGCCTGCTCATCCACCGGACCCTGCAGGAAAACCGGGAGAGAATTGTCTCGGAAGTCGTGGACAAATTGATCGCCGGGAAACAGAGGTCCAAGTTCCCTCACCTGTCGAATGCCCCTCATTCCTCCCTGCACTGGTTTACAGATTTCATCTTTCAAATGGTCAATTTTTCCATCAAGACCAGGGACCGATACATCCTGTCCGAGGCGACGCAAGCCATTACCCCCTATTGTTATGCTCAGGGATACACCCAATCAGAGCTCAAGCATTATATGCATATATTTCAGGAGACGCTGAAAAAATACCTCCTGGCCCAGCCCAACCTCGGCCACTTTGCGGATCGCATCCATGACTTTATTGACTTGAACCTGCAGTTCATCGTTGATGAGATAGAAGACGATTACGAAACCATGATCCACAACGAGTCCTCCGGTATGCAGGTCAAGCAAGCTTCGCCCCAGGCTGATCTCAAAGAGATATTCCGTTTCGCCCATCGAGTAGAAAGCCTCTGCGGCGAGCCGGTTATGGAGCCGGTTCTTGTTCCACCCCCTGCCCAGGAAAAACCGTCATAGCATGAACCGGAACAGACGGACTCCGGCACGTCTTGACCAAGACCGGAGGTCACCTTTCACTGTCCGGAAGACACCATCTTTTGCCAGACTGGAAATTTTTTCGACACCGGCGTAACCATTCAGACCCCTTTGCACCAATATATACAAGCAACAGCCTGTCCTTTCTCCTCACCATCCTGTGCATCCAAATGCGGACCAATAGCCGTGTACTTTGTGTCCGCTGAGAACGCCCCAACGGACCATCAGAATTCTGCACGGCTTTGGCCCACAGCACAGTTCTTGGTACAGGACTTGCTTAATTATCCATGATGTCCCGCACAGGAGGTCCACTCATAGCCCCATTACCTCCGCCTGGGCCGGTACTGCGAACACCCAGTCCCTCCCCAGGGCATTGGATGGATCTTTGCATATAGGTTTGCTCTTTAGGAGAACGCAATGTCTATCTTCAACCTGGATCGGGTTTTCGCCCCCAAATCCGTGGCCGTAATCGGGGCTACAGAGCGGGAGGGAAGTGTCGGCCGCACTGTGCTCCAAAACCTGCAACAAGCCAAATTTCCGGGAACTATCTATCCGGTCAATCCCAGAAGATCCACTGTCTTGGGGCTTCGGTCCGTACCCGCGGTCCAGGATATTGCAGACGGCATAGACCTGGCGGTGATAACCATCCCCATTGCCCAGGCACCGGAAGCAATTGAACAATGTGCGGCTGTGAATTGTGCCGGCGCAGTCATCTTGTCCTCCGGCGGGAAAGAATTGGGGCACAAAGGGCTGGAGATCGAAAGCAAGATCAGGTGCGCGGCCGCCAACGGCGGCGTACGGATCATCGGCCCCAACTGCTTGGGGATCGTCAACACCACTGCCAGGTTGAATACAACCTTCGCCAACCAGACCCCGCTGTCCGGAAAACTGGCCTTTATCTCCCAAAGCGGGGCCATATGCACAACCATTATGGACATGGCCAGGCGGAACAGTATTGGGTTCAGCTATATCGCCAGCCTGGGTTCCATGCTGGATGTGGACATCGGGGACATGATCGATTTTTTGGGCACCCGTTCCTATGTCTCCAGCATCGTCATGTATGTGGAGAGCCTGTCCAACTTCCGCAAGTTCATGAGTGCAGCCCGCTCCGTGGCCCGGGTCAAGCCGATTGTCGTCCTCAAGTCCGGGCGCAGCGAGGCCGGAGCCCGGGCGGCCAGATCCCATACCGGAGCCATGACCGGGGTGGACGCAGTGTACGACGCCGCCTTTGAGCGGGTGGGCATCGTCCGGGTCAAGACGTTCGAAGAACTCTTCGACTGTGCAGAGCTTTTAGCCAAGCAGCCCAGACCCCCAAGCCCCAGGCTGGCTATTGTGACCAATGCCGGGGGACTTGGGGTCATCGCTATAGATGCCTTGGCCGATTATGGACTGGAGCCTGCCCAGCTGTACCCGGAGACAATTGACAAGCTCAATCAGGTCCTGCCTGAGCACTGGAGCCGAAGCAACCCTGTGGACATCCTGGGCGATGCTTCCCCGGAACGCTATCGTCGGACTGCGGAAGTCCTGATGCATGCAGAAGAGGTCAAAGGGTTGCTGTGCATCCATGTCCCGCAAGCCATATCCAAGCCTCTGCATGTGGCCGAAGAGCTGGTCGACGTCTTTGCCGGCACCAAGTTCCCTGTATTCACGGCCTGGATCGGGGGCGAGGAAAGCGTCCAGGCCAGACGCGTCTTTCACAATGCCAACATCCCCACCTTTGACACTGCTGAACGGGCAGTCCGGGCCTTTATGGACCTCTATCGCTACGACCAAAACCTGGAAGCAATCCAGGAAGTCCCTCCCAAGCTCCCCCGCAAGCTGGATGTTGACCCGAAAAAGGCCGAGGAAATCATCCGCACAGGATGCGAAAGCCGCACTCCCTACTTGACTGAACTCGAAGCCAAGCACTTGCTGGCCGCCTATGGTCTTCCGGTCAATACAACCAGATTGGCCCAGAGTTCGTCCGAAGCTGTGCACCTGGCTCGGGAAATCGGATATCCGGTGGTCCTCAAGATTCAGTCCAAGGACATCCTGCACAAAAGCGAAGCAAAAGGCGTCCAGCTTAATCTTCGAAACGATGCAGAAGTGGTGGAAGGATACAAGGATATACTGGCCAGTGCTGCACATTACAACCCCAGGGCCTGCATTGAGGGGGTTACTGTGCAGCGAATGCTCCCCAAGCCGGATTACGAGATCATCTTAGGAGCCAGAAAAGATCAGGACTTCGGGCCGATTATCATCTTCGGCATGGGCGGGATCTTCACCGAAATCTACCAGGACCGATCCATTGGCTTGCCGCCCCTCAACCGTCTGCTGGCCAAGAAGATGATGAAGCAGACCAGGCTGTATCGTCTGCTTCAGGGATATCGAAGTATCCCGGCTGCAAACTCCCTGGCCCTGGAAGAGGCCATGATCCGCTTGGCCCATCTGGTCTCCGACTTTGCATACATCGAGGAGCTGGATATCAACCCCCTTATCTGCATGGGCCAAGAAATTATAGCCCTGGACGCCAGGGTGGTTCTCAATCCAGAACCAGCGGTGCCCACCCCGTTTCATCTGGTTATTAGCGCCTACCCCAACCAATATGAAAGCTATGCCACGACCAAGAACGGGCTGGACATCTTTATCCGTCCCATCAAACCTGAAGATGCCCCTCTGCTCACCGATTTCTTCAAGACCCTCTCCCAGCAAACCGTGTACTTCCGTTTTTTCCGTCCCTTGAAACAGCTTCCTAAAGACATGCTCGTCCGCTTCACCCAGATTGACTATGATCGGGAAATTGCCTTGGTCGCCCTCCACGAATCAGAGGGCGGAGAAGAAATGCTGGGAGCGGCCAGGGTGATCAAGGAGCACCATGCCAACAGCGGTGAGTTTGCCGTATTGGTCAGCGACTCGTGGCAGGGTCAGGGCATCGGAGCGGCTCTGCTCAAAACCTGCCTGACCATTGCCCAGGAACGAGGATTGCAAAGGGTCTGGGGATGTGTCCTGTCCGGCAACACTCAAATGCGGGCTTTAGGCAAAAAACTGGGATTTGACATCAAACGTGACCAGGGAACCACTGATTATATCTTGAGCATTGACCTCCAGCATGTCGATCTGGTCGGAGAAAAAGCCACACCTCAGGCACAGCCATCTCATGTATCGGACCTAAGGACATAACAAGACTCAACTGCAAAAAGTCGAAGACTGGGGTTAAACGCACAAATTAAAATTTGCAACTGTTTGATTTCACTCAAAACTTTCAACTTAACACTTAACACTGCCTGCAAAAACATATTTTTTGCAGGCCCATCTAACAAGCACACCATATTCAGCAAAAAGCGTCTAGCTGCCGCTTCCTCCGACACCTAAGCAGCCCGAAGGAGCTTTTACCCATGCCCCATGCCGGTTCCCATACCTCTTCTGTCCAACAGAACCTGTCTGTCGATGTGTATATCGCCAACAAGCAGGGGTTGCACTTGCGGACCTCCGGCCGCTTGGTCCAGCTGGCCAATGCCTATAATGCTAAAATCACCCTGACGTGCGGAAACAAAAAGGTAAATGCATCCAGCGTGCTGGATATTCTTTCCTTGAGCGCCGGCCAGGGGAGCTGCCTGACCATTCAGGCCGAAGGTCGTGATGCTGGCCCGGCCCTGCAGGAGATCACCCGTTTTTTGGGTTCACAGGAACTCTAGCCGCTGCACGGCCTGCACACCTCCAGACAAACCTCCATGCCTACGGGGACGTAGGCACGCCTGCGCTAACGAAGCATGAAAAAAGGATCCGGGCAGACACAAGGTCTGCCCCTACGGTGCAAAATACACTTGGGGGGCGAAGCTTGTCTGCGCCCGAAACCGATTCGTGTAACTCCAATTGATTACACCGGTTTTTTCATACAAAGGCATTCCTCATGATGGCTTCCGTCTGTCTCTTTGTTACCGACCGGAACACAAATGCCCGTCAGCTCATGCACCGCGAACTTCTGCGCGACGGATACAAGGCCTTTCCAGTCTGTACAGTTCAGGAGCTAAAACAAAAGTTGCGCAACCTTTCCTGCGACAAGACTGTGCTGATCCTTGATCCGGAGTGGACCGAAGATCGTTTGGATGATTGCCTAGAGAGCATCCGACGGATGTGCCGGATGACCAGGGTCATCATTCATTTCCGTTCAAATGATGGGCCCAAACTGCCAGATTGGACCCGGCGGATTGTGCACAAGGCAGAAAATGTTCAGGAGCTTCGGCAGATACTGCTCCAACCCAGCTGCGAACATGAATAGCCACCGGCAAAAAGCTCATTTTCCAAGGTGTAAAAAAACCAGACAGCATCCGCACCATCTTGTTGACCTCCTAGCTAAAACAGTCAACAACGTCCTGCATTTCCAACATGTTACGCTCCTGCTGCCCAATCTTTGAATTGGCATCGGTATTGCTTTTCATAGAGTAGGGGCTTTCGTGGACGCTTCTTTGTCTGTATCCAGGGTCCATTTTATGCCCCTCATTTTCCACATTTGTCCGAAATGCCGGGAACAGAGCGGATACTATATATGCAATGCACTCAAAGAACGGAGGAAAGGCAATGAAAGGAAAGACTTCGTGGGCCCGAAAGCTCTATCACGGAATGTATGCCGCAGCCGAGCATCAGGCCAGATGGGATTATGAAACATCCATGACCATTCTGCGCAGCCGCAAGCGACTTTGTATCCTCGGCCTGCTGCTCATCCCCGCCCTCCTGGTCTCTGTCTCCCTGGCTGCGGATATCGGCCCCCTTCCGGAGATTGTCGGGGGGCACAAGGCCTATGCCCCAGCCTACTATACACCATCTATCTTTGCCGTATCCATCCTCATCGGGCTGGCCGCTGGCTTGATCACCGGCTGTATCGGAGCCGGCGGCGGATTTATCATCACCCCGGCCCTGATGAGCGCTGGGGTAAAGGGAATTTTAGCCGTGGGCACAGACCTTTTTCACATCTTTGCCAAGGCCATTATGGGCACCACGGTGCATAAAAAGCTGGGCAATGTCTCGGTCAAGCTGGCCTTGGCCTTTCTCATCGGCTCCTTTGCCGGAGTTTTTGGGGGCGGGATACTCAACAGGCTCATCTATGAAATCAACCCGGTACTGAGCGATCTGTTTATCAGTATCGTCTATGTCGTTCTGCTCGGCTTTCTGGGCTCGTACGCCCTCCTGGACTTCCTTAAGCTGCGTAAGGCCGGTGACGCCGACAGCGCTTCGGCCCATGCAGGCAAATCCAAACCCTCCAGTACGGGTTCAACCGCCCTGGCCGCCAAGCTGCAATCCACCCATATCCCGCCCATGATCACCTTTGACGAGGACCTGGTCCCGGGCGGAAAAAGGATTCCCGCTCTCTTTGTGGCCATCTGCGGCGGCGCGGTAGGGTTTCTGGCCGCCATCATGGGCGTGGGCGGTGGGTTCGCCACCTTTCCCATGTTTGTGTACATCCTGGGGGTCTCCTCTTTTACCACTGTGGGCACGGATATCCTGCAAATCATCTTCACTGCCGGCTTTGCCTCTATTTCTCAGTACGCCATTTATGGCTTTATTTTCTATACCCTGGCCATGGGCATGCTCATCGGATCCCTTTTGGGCATCCAGGTCGGTGCCTTGACCACCAAAGTGGTCAAAGGAATTTACATCCGCGGCTTTTATGCCACCGCCATTCTGGCCGGTTTTCTGAACCGGCTTTTTGCCTTACCTGGAAAACTGGGAGAGATGGAAGTCATCCCCATTTCTCACGGCTTGACCCAGATCTTAAACGGTATCGGAAATATTGTCTTTTTTGTGATCATCGGCTTTTTCGGAGTGTGGGTCTTTACCAAATTCCTGAGCAATCTTCCCGCTCTTCGGGAAGAAACAACAGCAAGGTCATAGCCCCATACATACGGGACCCAAATCCGAATGGAGGTAGACAGATATGATCGTTTACGACAAGAAGCACATGACCTGGGGTGTGGTCATGACCGCCATCTTTATCGGCATACTTTGGTTTATGTTCTCCAACGCCTTTGAAGGCCGGAGCCCTGGAGAGAAAATCAACGCCTTTGAGGCCTCGGACAATCTCTTCAACTCCATAGCCAAGGACTCCACGAACTATTTTCCCACTCTTTTAGAGGAAAACGAGAAGTTCTTGGACCACAGCATCAGCCTAGAACTCAACCTGCCGGATGAGGCTTTAGCCGAGAAAGGCAGTCAGCTGCTCCAGGCTGCAGGGACTTCAGCCCAGGCCGAGGGGACCCGAATCAATGTTCAGGGACAGCTTGGCCACATTCTCAAAGCCGCGCTGTTCGACTCTCAAGACCTGTTCAACAATCAGGAGCAGCAGCTGACGAACAAGTATGGCCTGAAAGGGATGAAGGTGATCTATGTCTGGTGGCATATCTCAAATGCCCTGGAAAAGAGCCTGATGAAGGCCAGCGATTTCAAAGCGGCCAAGTTTGTGAGCCGGGCCAATAAGCGCGGGGTAGAGGTGGGCTATAATTTTTACGGCATTCCCAGCCAAAGCGCTACAGATAAGGCCGGGCTCCTCACTTTTTCCCTGATCTTTTATATCCTGTATACCTTGTGGTGGGGCTTTGCCATCTTCTTTCTTTTCGAAGGTCTGGGCCTACGCATGAGTTCTGGAGCCAAACAAGAAGTGTAAACAAGAAGCCTTCATCCCATCTCCTTCCTCCTTATCCTCTCCTTTGAGGCCGTACGGCCTCAAAGGAGAGGATAAGGCCGTTTGGTCTTGCATCCTATTGTCAACAATTTCAGTTGAATCCGGCCTGTTCTGGAACTCGTATGAAACAAGAGTCCAGAAGAGATATTTATGCCTCGCTCTGCTCGGCCTTGTGGGCGAAGACAAGCTTCGCCCCTACGAATTCAACCACGACTGGGGTAACAGCCGTTTTTTCGTTACGAGGGTCCCCCCTCGTAACGTCTTTTCTTGGGGCTCCAGCCCCCTTCTACACCATCTCTGTAGAGCCTGAGACCAGAGAAGAAAAAAACAGATGGCCGGAGCCATAAGACAAAGACGTCCCCAGGGAGGACCCTGGGGACGAAGAAAAGGTACAAAAGGGCGAATGATTATTCGCCCCTACGACATGCTGATCCATACGTTTCATACTCGATCAACCCGGCAAAACGTTTTTTGGGCGCTTTGGCCCCAAAATAGGTCAGATTTGCCGGAGGCAAAGCTGACTACTAAAACCTGAACACCTCTGGCAACCTCTCCTTATGCTGGTGATGCTTGGTTCAAGTCTACGTATCAGCTCATCTTCTCTGCCCTTTATTTTATCCTCCATCTTGATTATTATTTCCTCCATGCACACGACACTCTTTACTAAATCCATGAACGCTCTTAAAAGGCGATTCCTTCCGTCCCATCAACAGGAAGAAGAGACCCAGGACGAAGCGGAGCTTAAGCGTCTGTTTCAGCAGCGGTACGCTGATTTCAGGCAGTTGCTGGCTGCCAACGTCCGGGCCATGGACATCATGAATGAGCTGGAACGGGTTCTGCGCGGAGACAAGCCCTTTGGCATAGTCTTCATCCGCTCCACCTGCACTCAGCTGCTGACAGCAGTCTTCCGGATTATCCGCTCTTTGAACCGCCTGGCCCCTCAGAGCTATAATGACCTGTTTACCGTCTATGACGATATTGAAATTAAGATTGAAAGAGTTCTGGAACAAAGAAAAAGCCGGGACTCAAGCGAGCTGGTCATATCTCTGGATAGGCTGCATGCTGGACAAACAGCTCTGGCCGGCTCCAAAATGGCCAACCTGGGAGAACTCAAACAGGCTCTGGGTCTGGAAATTCCATCTGGATTCGTGATCACCACTTCCGCATATCTGCGGTTTTTGGAATACAACACCCTCCAGGATGAAATAAATTCCAGGCTTCAGTCATCACGTTATGACCTTAATGGACACGCCCTGGATGACGGTCCAGACGACGAAACTCAAGGACGTACCTCCTGGCTGGAACTGAGCTCCCAGATCCAATCACTTATTAAAGAAGCCCCCCTCCCCCCTGAACTGAGCCAGGCCATGCAGGAAAACTTTGCTGCCCATTTTGCCAAAGACAGCGAGACCAAGTTGGCAGTGCGCAGCAGTGCCCTGGGGGAGGATGTGGCCCATTCCTCCTTTGCCGGCCAATACCGATCATTGCTGAATATAGACAGCGATCAACTGCCCCGGGCCTACAAAGATGTGGTGGCCAGCAAATATACTTTGCAAGGGATTTCCTACCGCTACCACCGGGGTATACGCGATGACAGCGTGCTCATGGGCGTGGGCTGCCTGGAGATGATCTCCACCTCAGTCAGCGGTATAATGTATACTCAGAATCCGACGGTGGAAGGGGACCAGGCGGTGATCATCACCGCGGTGTACGGACTGCCCAAAGGAGCGGTGGACGGAAGCCTTCCCACCGACACCTTTGTCCTGGAGCGCAATCAAAGCTTAGACCTTCGAGCCCAATACCTGGCCCACAAAACAGAGCAGCTTCTGTCCAGCCCCAGCCAAGGGGTGGTCAGTTCCCCAGTGCCAACCGATCAGCAGGATGAGCCCTGTCTGAGCATGGATAGATTGCAATCCCTTGCCCAAGCGGGACTGAAAATCGAGGCTCACTTTGGTTTGGCCCAGGATATTGAATGGGCCATTACTGAAGATGATCGCCTCATCTTCCTGCAAACTAGACCATTATCTTTAGGGCATAAAGATACACCTCAGGAACAAAGCAATTTGACCCCTCTCCTGCAAGGCGGCCTGACTGCCAGCCCAGGTGTAGGTAGCGGGGAAGTGTTTCATGTGGAAAACGAGACCGATCTGGTTCAGTTTCCGGAACATGCCGTTTTGGTTTCTTCCAAATCCTTGCCTCAATGGGCCCCGGCCTTGGCCCGAGCAGGAGCTATGATTACCGAGCACGGCAGTGTAGCCGGCCACCTGGCCAATATCGCCCGGGAATTCGGGGTGCCGTCCATTGTGGGACTCCAGGAAGCCGCAAGCCAGTTGTCTAATGGACAAATGGTCACTGTGGATGCCGATGCATGTAAGATCTATTCTGGACAGACAAATGGAGGCACCGCAGGCCAGCGCAAACCGCACAGGCCAATTCAGGGTACTCCAGTCTATGATCTGCTGCAAAGACTTTCCGAGCATATCCTGCCCCTGCACCTTGTGGATCCGGAAGCTCCCGAGTTTCGGGCCCGAAACTGCCGTACACTGCATGATATAACCAGGTTCGCCCATGAAAAGGCGGTCCAGGAGATGTTCGAGTTCGGGGTCCAACATCAGTTTTCCCCCCGGGCCGGAAAGCAACTGAGGACTACAGTACCCATGCAGTGGTGGGTCTTGAACCTGGAAGACGGGTTCCGGGAAGAGGTGAACGGGCGTTATGTTCACCTCAGCCAGATTCAGTCAGTTCCCATGCTGGCCTTATGGCGGGGGATAACCGCCTTTCCCTGGCAGGGTCCTCCCAGCCTGGACCGCAGAGGCTTTGTCTCGGTCCTGTACCAGGCAACCATCAATCCCGAGCTGAACGAGACCGCGGCCACCAATTTCAAGGTCAAAAACTACTTCATGATCTCCAAGGAGTTCTGCAATCTGTTCTCCAGATTCGGTTTCCATTTCTCTTCTGTGGAGGCCTTGGTCGGCACCCGGATCAGGGAGAACTACATTCGCTTCCAGTTCAGAGGGGGGGCGGCAGACTATTTCCGACGGGTGAAACGAACCCAGTTCGTTGGGGCCCTGCTCGAAAACTACGGGTTTCATGTCCGGTTACGGGAAGATGCCCTGGTAGCCAGAATGGACAATTATGAGGCGGATTTTTTGATTCAGCGGCTAAAGATCGTGGGCCACCTGATCATCCATACCCGGCAGCTGGACATGATCATGGACAATGACGCCATTGCCGAGCAGTACAGGGAACGAATGCAGGCCGAGCTGGAGGAGGTCAAGGATCTGAAGGCTTGAGGCGGGACAGACCATTTGGCTGTTCGACGCAGAAAGTGGAATTTCATGCAGAATGGAAGGCAAACGTCAAAGATCCACGGGCTCCATGCAATCCCAGATCGCGCTAAGGATGATTAGCGCTACAACGAAACTTGGGATATTTCCATCAGTTATTTCGCTGTAGTAGTATTTTCATGCTTCGTAAGCTCAAGCGGGCCTGGGTTTTGGCAGGGCATGTGGCTCAGTACGTCTCGATCTGTCTGGGAAGGGCGATCACCAGTTCTTTCCCCTGCAAAGCGCACGTCCCTTGCAGGGCAGAAACCGCATCCTGCAGACTGGTCATCTGGTCCTCTTCAGCTGCACCCGGTTCCACGCTCCAGCCGGAGACAGTAATCTGCACCCCGTCTGTAGCGTCGCGAGGCCGAAACACAATCTCGTCTCCGGCTTGACTCTGGGACATGGCCCACTCCAACGCACAAAATATGCACTGCATGCACTCAACGGGCCGAGTGTTTACATACAGCTTGGAGGCGCCCTGGTCCAGGCGCACCCTCATGCTCGCATTCTTAACCAGCCGGCTGCTCAGGGCAAATACCGCCTGCATGCTGCGGATCACATCCACCCCGTCCACTTCCTTGTCCGGAGCATGGGCCAAGGTGTTTAAGAACGTGCTCAGCTCCTGCCCCCGCAGGATCTGTTGACCAATATCTTCCAGGACCTTGCTGAAGCGTTGGGCGTGCGCGTCCAGCCCCTCCTGCTTCAGATTCAGCAAGTCGTGCATCAATCCAGTGGACTCATTGATTATGGCCAGGATATTCTTGATCTCATGGGAGTAGCTGGCCACCACCCGGCCCATGAACACCAATTGCGTATCCGGATGCCGCATATCCTTGCTGGCCGTCATGTCCGCTTACCTGCCGCTTCCTGAAGTTTGCCTATCAGCTCATCAATGTTCAGCGGCTTCATCATATAGTCCATGGCCCCGAGCTGCATGCCCTTGATCCCTTCCTCGGTAGACCCATATCCGGTAAGCAAAAGCACCGGGAGGTCCGGGTGCTGGGACTTGATGCGCTTGAGCACTTCCAGGCCGCTCAGCCCAGGCATCTTAAGATCCAAGACCACAATATGGGGCGGATTGTTTTCCACTGCGAGCAGACCATCTTCACCGTTATCTACAGTCTGCACGGAGTAGTCCCTGAGCTCAAGGCGTTCAGCCAGTGCCCCGGTGAATTCCTGCTCATCGTCGACCAGCAGCACTTTTATCCCTGTCATACAGTCCCCTCAACATTCCCGTATTTTACTGGCAGATAGACAGTAAACGTTGATCCAACCCCCTCTTCGCTGGCCACTTTAATGTCTCCGCCGAGCTTCTTGATAATCCCATAGGTAATGGAAAGCCCCAACCCGGTCCCGTATCCTTTCTTAGTGGTGAAAAAAGGTTCGAATATGTGCCGCAAAGTTTCATTGGACATTCCGCAGCCGTTGTCGTCAATGGACATGGCCAGTGTATTGTCATTGATCTCCCAGGTGCGGATCTGAATTCGCCCCTCGTGATCCTGGACCGCAGCCAGGGCGTTGCTGATCAGGTTCAGGAAGACCTGTTCCAGCTGGCCTTGATCCGAGTGGATCTTGGGCAGTTCTTCAGCCAGATCCAGCTCAATGCGGACATTGCGGTCTTCGGCCTCCTTCTCCAGAAAGCCCAGGACTTCACGCAGGATCTGATTGATATCCAGGATCTCATAATGCGTTTCCAGACGCCGGGCAAAACCCAACAGGCGATAGGTAATGCCCCTGGCCCGTTCTACAGACCTGATGATGGATGCGACCAACCCAAGGAACTTGTCCTTATGCCTAAAATCATCCGTCCTCTCCAGAACATCCTGCATTAAGCCGGCCTTTTCATTGATTATGGCCAGGGGGTTGTTGATTTCATGGGCCACACCGGCCGCCATCTGCCCGATAGAGGATAGCTTTTGACTGTGCTCCAGCTCCCGGAAAGCGAGCTCCCGGCGTTCGTCCGCCTGCTTTATTCGGCGAACCAGCGCCCCGGTCAAGCGGAATATGACAAAGGCGATGAGGATGAGACTGACGCTGAACACAACCAGCATCTGCCCTTTTAAGGCATACCAGGAGCGCAACAGGAGACTGCGCTCCTTGACCAGAAAGAGCACGAATTCCTGCTTGGAGAAATAGACATAGGAGAGAAATATCTCCCGTCCGTCTGGATCGGTCATTTCCAGAACCGTGGGCTGAAAAGACTTGGGAGGCAGCTCTATGGGGGACTTGTCCAGAACCCCGCCATAGAACTTGGACGGGGTCTGGATGATCCCTTCCTGGTTGAGCAAAAAGGCGTCACTGTCCGCCTCCAGTCCCATGGACGCGATGATGTCGTTGAAAGTATCTATGTCTATAGACGCCCGTATGACCCAGTTTTGGCCGTTCGGGTCCCGTCGCTCCACGGCCACTATAAGGTGGGGAAATCTGCGGTATCCCATGAACACATCGCTGATATACGTGCCCTTAATCCGCACTTCCTGGAACGAATGCGTGCCTGTGTAATCCTTGCCCTCCAGGTCGTAGGGCCCGACATAATTGATCTGCATCCCGCTGGGATCAATCAGACCAATATCCACAAACCCGCTAAAATTCTGCTGCATGGTATAGAAGATGTTGCTGAGCTGTCCCTCCTCCTTAAGCTGGTTGATGCTGTAGGCATTGGCGATATACTTGACTGCGCTCAGCCTCTCCTGCAGAAAGAGCTCGAATGAATGCTTGGCCTTGTTTTCCAATACCCTGAGCTGATTGACCGTCTCGCTGGTCAGTGCGCTTTGGTATTGATGGAAGTTGATCAGCAGCATAATGGACAGAGGAATCAAGGTGACCAGAAACATGAGTACGGCCATGTTCCGGCGGAGCTTGACGTACCTGTCCTCGCTGACCTGATCAGGAAGGATGAACAGGCGATGGAAAAGCTGGATGATTCTCTCTTTGGCCTGCATGTATTTCCGGTCCCCCTGCTTTCCACTGCCCCGGTTCAGCGTTCGAGCAATACAGCGCCGTTGTGGAGCCGGCCTTGTGCAAGGGCGTGCAAAGCCTGATCCACAGAGGCGATCACGGAATCAATGACCCGGACCTTTTTCCACTGCAGATAATCGAAGTACTGGCTCTCTATGCCGTTGCATAACACGGTGTCCACGTTTTCGGTAATAACCAGCTGACACATGTCCTCGGGCGAAGGGTGGGCCAGGACCAGGATCCGTTCCTGCTCGATTCCGCCCTGTTCATCAACCCTCCCAATCCATGCTTCGGTGCATAAATCGAATCTGGGAGCAATGCATTCACCCGATATTGGTATCAAAATCTTTGCCATCGCTGCCACTTTAGATATTATTTTGCAAATACAGCCAGTTACAGCAGCTGCCTTGCCCTCTACTCATCCCTCACTCCATGGACTGTCTCGATAATTGTCTATTTGATTCAATATATACTAGCTGTCTATACCATAATGTTTCATCTTGCGCCAGAGGGTGCTTCGCCCCCATCCGAGAATTTCTGCGGCCCTGCGCTTTCGGCCTTTGGCTTTATACAGGGCGTCCAAAATCATCTGCTGCTCCATTTCCGGCCAGGATTTGGCCGCGGGCTTGATCCGTTGGGCCCCTGCTTCTCCTTCTGAAGAAGGAGGCGCAGAATCTGTTTTGCCATCCTCTTCATATCGATCGAACATGTAGACCGGGAGATGGCGCAGCTCAATAACCGTTCCTGTACATATATTGACCGCAAATTCGACAATGTTGCGCAGCTCGCGCACATTGCCCGGAAAAGGGTAGTGGAGAAGAAAATTTCTGCTCTCCTGACTTAGCCCCTTGATATTTTTTTGGAACTTATCGGAAAAAAACCTCATGAAGTGATCCAGAAGGAGCTGGATATCTCCCTCCCGATCCCGGAGAGGCGGTAGCTGCAGGCGGACAACGTTAAGACGGAACAGTAAATCCTGCCTGAACTTCCCCTCCTGGACCATTGCCTGCAGGTCCCTGTGGGTGGCAGCGACAATGCGTACATCCACAAAAATTCCCTTGGCACTGCCCAAGGGATATATTGTGTGATCATCAAGAAAGGATAGGAGCTTGACCTGCAAAGACAGGGGCAAGTCTCCGATCTCGGTCAAAAAGAGCGTTCCGTTGTGCGCCAACCGGAACCTGCCTGGTTTGTTCTCTGTCGCCCCGGTAAAGGCCCCCTTTCGATGTCCAAAGAGCTCGGTTTCCAAAAGGGTCTCGGGCAAGGCCCCGCAATTAACCTTCACAAAGCTCCCTTTGCTCCTGGACGAATGCTGATGAATCATCTCCGCCAGTATATCCTTCCCGGTTCCGGTTTCCCCGGTGATCAGCACTGAAGAGTCAGTCTGAGCAATCCCAGGAACCATCTGAAAGATCTGCTCCATCTGCGGACTGCGCCCAATCAGAGCGCCAAAGCCGTAGGCTTCGCTTCGCAGGGCCTCCTGGGCCTTGGTTGCCCGCAAGTCCTCAAAAGACTCCAGCCAGCCGGCCAATTCACCCTCAGAGTCGACAACCGGAGCGAAATTGATCCGGACAGGAATCCGTTCCCGGTTGCGGTCGATTATATCACCTTCCCGACATACCGGCTCAGCATCCACTCCCATCGCGGCTAACGGACAGTGTGATCCGCACAAGCTACTGCGCAGGACATGGCGACAGGGTATTCCTTTGGCCTCCAGGCTGGAGACTCCGGTCAAGGCCTCGAGAGAACGGTTTAAAAAAACAATGTGCTTGAACCTGTCCAGCAAGGCAACGCTGACAGGGATCCTGTTCATTAGGTGGGAAAAAGGGACCGGATACTCGGCAAGACCATGGACATAAAGCTGGGGAGTTTCGGTGTTCTCATCCATGCAGTCACCTGGCTGCCCAGTCCGGCATGGCCGGACTGGGCAGCAATCATTTAATGCACAGAAATCAGTCCGCCAGCGGACATAGCCAAAATGACCGCAATAATCAAGGCGAAAACCAAGAAAATATACGGTTTCTCCTTGTTCGCGATCATCCCGACCACCGATCCCCAGGCCCCGATCACGCCGGCCAGACAGCAGATGCCGATGCCCAGCATGGCGATGGCGTCGCTCTTGGCCAGGACCTGCAGATACCAGTGCCCGTGCATGACCTCCGAATTGGCCGCCTCTTTCCAGATGACCGTTGTGTCCTTTCCGGCAAACAAGCCGTCAAGGACAACCTGAGGATCGAAAAATTGATTTATGCCGATGAGATAGAGCACTATGCCGACAATGGACACCCCCATGCCGATCAATGCGATCCAATAGGCGAACTCGCCGTAGATAATGCCCGACAGCAGGGGTTTGGGTATTTGTCTTTCTTCTGTCATCACGTCCTCCTACATCATCCCTATTGCCTTTTGTACCAGCCTGATTCCGGAAAACAGCATGACCGCAATAATCAGGTAGCGAATAAATCCGGCTTTGACCTTGAGCATGAGCCTGGCTCCGATCAGAGTGCCTACAATAAGTCCGATCATGCTGGGAACGGCGAACAGGGGGAACATGCCACCGCCCACGATATAGGGCCAAACCGCGGCCGTATCGCCAAGAGAGATCATCACCTTGCTGCAGGTTGCGGCCACTTTCAACGGGGCCATCATGACCAGATTGAACACCGGGACCATGGCCCAGCCCGCGCCAAGACCGAAAAGTCCGGAAATCAGCCCCACACCGCAAAAAAGGACCATCCCTAAAGCCACCCTGGTCAGCTTGTAGTCCACTACCTTGCCCAGAGATGCCTCGTAATAGGGCATAGCCAAACCGAGTTTAGCTGAAAACTTGTCCATGTAGCTGACTTCTGGATATTCCGATTTTCCGCCAAAAAAGATGAACAGCATGGCGATGCCGATAACGATGAGCCCCAGGGCGCCGTTTATGAAGGCTTCGCCGCCCTTGCCCATATGGGTCTGAATATATCCGGCCAGCAAGGCCCCGATCACGGCAAAGACCGTGTAGGGCACAGCCCCGGTAAACAGCAGCCGGATATTGGCGATTCCCCGGCGGAGAAAAGGCCTGGCCGCCACCAGGGCCCCGGCCATGGCCACAAACAAACCGGTGGACCGGATGATGTACGAGTCAATAGGAGTGAACCCCATGAAAAGAGGGGTAAAGATCACTCCGCCTCCGACCCCGGCCAACACTGCAAACACACCGATTGCTATACAGATGAGCAGCATGCCGATAAAAAACATCAACGGGCTCATGCCCATGGGCTCGATGCCGGAAGCGGCATGGATGGTCCCCACGCTGGCCGCAATCGCCAGGACGACAAAAAGGGTCCATCCCACCCCTTTGAGAATGGTCTTTCTTTTGGCCAGAAACGCTTTCATGCACCTTCTCCTTCACAGATCATGCATTTGTCCTTCTAAACTGGGCCGCTAAGTTCCAGGCCTGGCCGGAGCAATGTCCTCTGCAGCTTCCGAACATATCTCACCCGAAAGAAGCTGCCGGCCCAGACCTTGAGTTGCGCTGAGCTCTTTGCCCTGGATTCCATGATTCGATCACCTTACATACGTTCCATAATCACCCCCTTTCGCTCTAAATACCTCCCCAGCCTTGTGAAAATTTACACAATTAGTTTTCTTCGGTTTAATGCTTTTCGTGTTCGTTGTCAAAAAAAAATTCACATCTTTTCATAATGTGCTATAATGTTGCACTAGCCGCCTCATCCAGCCCGTGTGCACCTCTTTTCCATCATCCCTTTCTTCTGTGCACTTTCCTGCATTCCTCAGCCGGGGAAAACCGCAGTCTTTCCTCAGGGAGCACAAACTGCGTCCGATGCAGGGCGTCGCCACCCTCATGATCGGAATTTAGACTCATAGCCCGGACAATCAGGCCTGAAGAGATTTACAACCAACATAGGCATTTTTTTTGCAAAAGCTTATCACTACCCCGAAGGTCTTTAGTAGACATGTGGGCTGTCAATACAGGCAACCACCTTCCCCTGGAGTAAATACGTGAGTTGGCGCCAGAACGAACATTGTGAATTCCCTCCCGGCTTCCCTGGCGACCACCCATTTGCCGTATTTTCCGCTGATGGAGATCTTCTTCAGGCCAACCCTGCTTTTTTGCGCCTCTGTCCCCGGCATGACTCCCCCACGGAAAACATGAACCTGTTTCAGGACTTCATATTCAGCACCGAAACCAAGCAAAAAGTCCAATCTGATCGCTTCGCCACCTGCCTGGCCGTGTACCGGCCCTGCTCCTCGGTCAAACCTCCGGACGACTGTGCCGGTAAACTGGAAATGACCCTCATCCCTCTGGCCTGCGCGGGGCATATCGCCGTTCTTGCCCAGGCGCTGAGCATTCGCCAGCAGGGGGTGATGACCATGGAGCATCTGGATACTTATCAATTCATCACTGACAAGCTTGAGGATATTGTCTTCCTCCAGGACCAGACGGCCAGAATCATGTATGTCAATGAAAGCGTCGTCCGCTTACTGGGATACCGGCCCGGAGAGCTCATCAACCGGGATGCTGCCTCTCTCTACCATCCGGAAGACAAAGATGACGTGGATGCCGCTTTCCAAAATCTCCTGCAGGGCACCGGGGAGGCATCCTTCGAGGCCCGGATGCGCCATCATCACGGGCACTATACCTGGATCGAATCCCGGGCCAAACACTTTCAGTCCAACGGGCTGCACATCATTTTGACCATCAACCGGGACATCACCCAGCGCAAGCAGACCGAAGAGCAAATCAAATTCATGACCTTTCACGACTCCCTGACCGGCCTGTACAACCGCAATTATTTTGAACAGGAAATGATCCGCATGGCCGAGGGCAGGCACACTCAAATCGGACTCATCATAAGCGATGTGGACTGCCTGAAGTTCATCAACGACACCATGGGCCACAAAAGCGGAGATCAGCTGATCCAAGCCGCCGGAGAAACAATCCTCAGCTCCTTTCGGGCCAGCGACATGGTGGCCCGCATCGGGGGGGACGAGTTTGCGGTTCTGCTGCCGAACGCCACCCGCAATGACCTGATTCGGGCGGTGAAGCGGATCAAAAAGAACATGCAGCGCTACAATACACAGCACCCTGAGCTCCCCCTGCACTTGTCCATTGGCTACTCCCTGACCCAAAAGCCTTCCTTTGACATGCACGCTTTGTTCAAGACGGCAGACGACGCAATGTATCGAAACAAAATGTTGAACAAAAAACGGCACAAGTCCGACGCCTTTCATATCCTTCTGACCATTCTCAACCATTGGGACCCGGGCAACACCCAGCGCAGACGGATGCTGGTGCATATGGTCCAGGAGATGGCCTCCTACATGAAGCTCTCGCCTCAGGAGACCGAACTGCTGGTCCTCTTTGCCAAGGTGTACAACATCGGACTGTTGGGGCTTCCCCATGAACTGGCGGCCAAGGATACGCCCTTGAACCAGGAGGAACGTGCCCTGCTCCACAAGCAGGCGGAAAGCGGATACAGGATCGCTCAGCACATCAACGAGCTCCAGCCCATAGCCGACTGGATCTACAAACAGCACGAATGGTGGAACGGACAGGGCTACCCCACTGGACTGCAGGGCGAGGACATCCCCCTGCCCTCCAGGATCATGGCCGTGCTCAGGGCCTATACCGCCATGACCACTCCCAGGCCCTACCATCCTCCCAAATCCCATCCCCAGGCCGTGAACGAGCTGCAAAAAGGCGCCGGGATCCAGTTTGATCCCAGCCTGGTGCGCACCTTTATCAATAGCCAAGCCGCAAGCCGGATATCCGGCACCGAAACCTCCAAGCCCTGACCTCCCCCTTGCCTCGGAGCCCATTCCGGGCTACAACCTGCCCCTGACAGCACCTGCGGCAATGCCGTGGAAAAGGAGAGCGGGATGGCAGGATTTTTTCCGAAGCGCACATTCTCCAGGCGGGATATGCTCATGGCTCTCGCGGGGCGCATGCGGCAGGACGCAACCCCCGCTTCCCTCACCGGACGGGACCCGCTGGCCAGAACAATAGACAGGCTTATAGCCCGGGAAGACTTCGAGCACGCCGCGGACAAGCTCCGGGAGTTGCTGAACCAAAGCCCGGACCATGTCCAGGCCCGGCGCAAGCTCGGGTACTGCCTGCTGCGTACCGGCCGCCACCAAGAAGCAGAGGAAGCCTTTGCCCGCATCCTCAACAAACATCCCAGGGATCCGTTTGCCCTTCTCTATCAAGGGGTAACCATGGCCCAATGCGACAGGCTGTCCGAGGCCGTTGCAGTCTGGCGCCGATACTTCAACACCGATCAACCAGTTATTCAACGGGCCGTGAACCTGCAGGTGGCTCTCTTCGACTCCGGTGGGCCAAAGGATGGGCGGGAAGCCGCAGAACACATCCTGCAGGCGGTCACTGATCAGCAAACGCTGAATCAGGACTAGATTGATGCGCCTGCCAAAAATATGTTTTGCAGGCAGTGTTAAGTTTCAAGTTCAAAGTTTTAAGTGAAATCAAATAGTTGTAAATTTTAATTTGTGCGTTTAACCCCAGTCTTCAACTTTTTGCAGTTGAGTCTAGATTGTCTGTCTCCCTTCCTTGCCTTAGAATCAAAAGTGGATTACGTTCGAGGCTCGCTGCGGCTGCTTGGAGCCGATTCCCTGCTGGTCAAAAACCCCCTCTGCGATACAGGAAGGCACATTTGGTTCTTCGACGCTGACTGTAAAATCACACAGCTTGCCGCAGACGCTCATGACCAAAATTCTATTTTTTGGTCGTGGAGCTCCCAATAATGACCCTCTTATGTGTGAACGCAGGCACTTGGGCTGGCCTGCAGCCCCCCTGCTCAGCGCACGCAGAGAGGACAAAGGTGGACGAGGTATGAAGGAAAGTTTTAAGAAGCTCAAGGTGCTGGCTGAACGGATCGCAGAAAACGACGACCGGGTTCTGGAGGTCTTTGTCCACTCCGACTCGCCTCGGGACCCCCTGCAGGGTGACGAGGTGGATCTGGTCTGTCATCTGGCCGATCCGGGCATAACCCAGGATCTCAATGCCTACAACGATCAGGGGTTTGCCTGGGGTCTGGATATGGCCGAGCGCATCCAGCCTGTCCGGGAAGAACAGGGCATCGAGGCAGAGGTCATCGTCTCCCCGTTTAACTTTCAGATGCACGACTCTGGGGAGTATGGCGAATACTATTATTCCCTGTTCCTAAAGTCTGGATTCGATCCCGTACTTGAGGTGGCGGACAAGCAGAAAAAGAACCGGGAAGAGCAGATGATCGACGGCATGGAGGACGGGAACTAGCGTTTTCCGGCCTTTTTCTGGCTATGATCAGCCTCCCCGGCCTTTTATTGGGCCCCGCCCGGAGAGTAGAGGTAGAAAAACCCGGTCTGCTG
This sequence comes from Desulfovermiculus halophilus DSM 18834, assembly GCF_000620765.1. NCBI lineage: Bacteria > Pseudomonadati > Thermodesulfobacteriota > Desulfovibrionia > Desulfovibrionales > Desulfohalobiaceae > Desulfovermiculus > Desulfovermiculus halophilus. Next base: position 64,316 of record NZ_JIAK01000010.1, on the reverse strand, counting down.
AGCTTTTCCTATCTGATCCGCAGACCACTGGGCGGCCCGGCCCAGTATCCAGGACAGGATGGACCGGGATTTCTCCGGTCCTTCAACCGTATGAATATTGCCTGTAATTTTGGCCATATCCCGCAGTTGCTCCATGGCCGCCTGCCTGCTGCCCAGGGCGTCCACCAGCCCGGCCCTATGGGCCTGGGCGCCGGTAAAGGCCCTGCCGTCAGCCAGCTTGCGCACCTTGGCCATGTCCATATTCCTGCCCTGGGCCACGGCCAGGACAAACTGCTCATGCAGATCCTGAACCAGCTCTTGGAAGTATTCCCGCTCCCGCTGACTCAGGGTCTCTGTCGGTGACCCTGCGGCCTTGAGGTCCCCGCTGGTCACGGTTTGATCCTTGACCCCCATTCGTTCCAGAAGCTGGGCAAAGGAAAGCATCTGGGCCATGACCCCTATGCTCCCGGTGATGCTCCCGGGATTGGCCACAATCCGGTCTGCGGCACAGGCGATATAATACCCCCCGGAGGCTGCCACAGCCCCCATGGAGGCAACCACCGGCTTCTTCTGGGCCAGGGAACGGACTGCATCGTAGATTTCCTGGGACGGGGCGACAACACCCCCAGGGGAATTGATCCGGAGCAGAACGGCCTGCACTGCATCGTCCTCTTCCAGGCTGCGAATCCAGTCGGTCACCGGCCTGGAGTCCACGATGGTGTCTCGGACGTGGACGATGCCCACTTTGGTTGCGAACCAGGATATCCCGCCGCTGGTAAAGGCCCGAAAAAAAGCCGCAGCCCCGAAGGTCAGGGCTACGGCCGTACATACCAGGATCAGTCCAAACAGCAGGGGATGTCTGCGACTGAACCCCTTATTCATCGTCTGAGGAGCTTTCCTCGTCTTCGAGCTTCTGGCGGATCAGGTCTCCGAGGTTGCTGCCGGTCGGAGGCAGCCCTTTGCCCCGCTGTTCCTGAGACCGCTTGCGCTCTTCCTCTTCAAGATGGGCCTTGATGGAAAGACCGAGCCGGCGCTCGTCCGCGCTGACCCGGATCACCTTCGCGGTGACCTCCTGGCCGACCTCGTACAGCTCGCTCGGGCTCTTGACCTTCTTGGGGCTGAGCTCTGAGAGGTGCACCAAGCCTTCGATTCCTTCCTGCACTTCAACGAACAGGCCGAAATCTGTAATGTTGGTGATCGTCCCGCTGACCGTGGTTCCTTCCGGAAACATCTGCGGAATCTGGCTCCAGGGATCTTCACTCAGCTGCTTGACCCCCAGGGTGAACTTCTCGTTCTCTTTGTCCACGGTCAAGACCTTGGCCTGGATAGTATCCCCGACATTGTACAGCTCTCCTGGGTGATGGATCTTTTTGGTCCAGGACAGGTCGGAGACATGGATCAGACCGTCGATCCCTTCTTCTATCCCGATAAAGATGCCGAAATCGGTGATGTTTTTGATCGGGGCCTCCAGAATGGTCCCTTCGGGGTACTTTTCGTACACCAGATCCCACGGATTGGGCCGAACCTGCTTCATGCCCAGGGAGATGCGCTTTCGATCCGCATCCACGCTCAGGATGACCACTTCCACCTCATCCCCCACATGCACCATCTGGGATGGATGACGCAGTTTGCGGGTCCAGGACATCTCCGAGATATGGACCAGACCCTCAACGCCGGGCTCCAGCTCTACGAATGCCCCGTAATCGACGATATTGGTCACCTTGCCGGTAAATTTCTGTTCCGGAGGATACTTCTCGGCAATCCCGTCCCAGGGGTTGGGAATCAGCTGCTTCATGCCCAGTGAGACCTTCTGGGCCTCCCGGTCGTAGTTCAGGACCTTGAGCTCCAGGGTGTCGCCCATCTGGACCATTTCCTTGGGATGCTTGATCCTCTTCCAGGACATGTCCGTGATGTGCAGCAGTCCGTCCAAGCCACCAAGATCGACAAACACCCCGTACTCGGTGATGTTCTTGACCTTGCCGCTTAAGACCTGGCCCTCTTCGAGGGTTTCCAACAGCTTTTCCCGCTGTTTTTCCCGCTCCTCTTCCAGGATCACCCTGCGGGAGACAATGACATTGCTCCGCTTGCGGTTGATCTTCAGGATCCGGAACTCGAACTCCTGATTGACCAGAGCATCCATATCCGGCACCGGACGCAGATCCACGTGAGAACCGGGCAAGAAGGCCTCGATGCCCTGAATCTCAACGGTATAGCCGCCCTTGATCCGCTGGATGATGGTCCCCTTCACGTTCTTTTCCTGTTCCTGCAGGGCCTCCAGCTCATCCAGAACCTTCATCCGCTTGGCCCGGCGATGGGACAGGGCGATGGTTCCTTCCATGTCGTCCTTGTGCACCACAAAGACATCGACCTTGTCCCCGACATTGACCGTGACGTTCCCGTCCCGGTCCTTGAACTCATCAGTGGGGATCTGTCCCTCGGACTTGAAGTTCACATCCACCAGGATGTGTTCGTCTCCGATCTTGACCACGGTCCCATTGATGATGCTGCCGTCTTCGATCTCCCCGAAATCGGAATGAAGATAATTCTCCAGCGCGGCCTCAAAATCGGTCTCATCCATGGACATCTCGTTGGACATTTCGTCAGTCATGGAATTGACCTCTTCGTTCTCGCTCTTTTCAGAATTCATGTCCTGGCTGCCTAAATACTCTGGTTGCGTTGTGTGCATCAAACTCATACCCCCTAGCACGGAAAAATTTGGCCACTTTTACCAGATCACTGTCCGCAATGCAACTGAAAGCAAGGCAAAAAATGAAATTTCATGCCTTCGGTCCCTCAATCCTCCTCCAGGGCCAGAGTGGAGAGGTCATAGGTCATGCTGTCCACCACCTCAGCCCAGACCATGTCTCCCGCACGGGCCTGAAGGGAGCTGACATAGCTGATCCCGTCAACTTCCGGGGCCTGGAACCAGGTCCGCCCCCGGAACAGCCCCGGCCATTCAGGCTCCGGGGCATCCACCAGCACCTGGATCCTCTGGTCCACCCACTGGGACATGGCCTCTTTGCTGATCTCTGCCTGGACCTGCATGAGCTCTTCCCGCCTTTGCTCCTTGATCTCCTCCGGCACCTGCCCCGGCAATCCGTGTGCAACTGTTCCTTCTTCCGGCGAAAAGCAGAACACGCCGAGATGCCAGAACTTGGCCTCCCGGACCAAGGCGAGCATGGAGCGGAAGTGCTGGTCAGTCTCACCCGGGTAACCGACAATCAGGCTGGTCCGCAGGCATGCGTGAGGCAGCTCAGATCGGATCCGGTCCACAACCCGCCGCGGATCTCCCACGAACGGCCGTCCCATGGTCCGCAGAATGTCCGGGTGGGCATGCTGGAGAGGGACATCGATATACGGCAGAATGCGTCCACCGGACTGGTGGATGAACCGCAGCAGTTCCCTTGTAACTCCAGAGGGATACATGTACATGGGCCGAATCCACTCCACACCCGTGCTCTGAAGCAGGGAATCAAGGAGAGGGATCAATCCGTTCTTCTTCCATCCCAGATCCCGGCCGTAGGCGGTCAGATCCTGGGCTACGAGGCACAGTTCCCGAACGCCGTGCTCCTCAAGCCTGCTTGCTTCGTCCGCCAGCTCTTGCCTGGGGATCGAGCGCAGGGGACCGCGAATGGTGGGTATTGTGCAAAATGCGCACCGATGTTCACACCCCTCGCTGATCTTGAGGTAGGCAAATCCGGGCCCTGTGGTGACCAGCCGCCGCTGGCCGGAGGGGGGGACATTAAAATGTTCGGACAGGGATTGAGCGAACCCGTCCTGATCCTCCAGGCTCAGCCACAGATCCACCTCGGGCAGCTCCCTGGCCAGCTCATTGACTCCATAGCGGGCCGGCAGGCATCCGGTCACCGCCATAAGGGGGCGCTGAGAGCTGTGCCTGAGATCGTGGGCTATCTGCAAAATGGTCTGTACCGATTCTTCCACCGCCGGCTGGATAAACGCGCACGTATTGATCAAGACCAGGTCTGCCTCTTCCGGAGTGCCGGCCGAGACATACGCCGCCCCCAGCTGTCCGAGCATGCATTCTGTATCCACCCGGTTTTTGGGGCATCCAAGGCTGATGGTATGCACTCGAATCATCTCCGCCATGGTCATCCTTCCGTCTCATCTTTCATGTCCCTGCCGCCACGCATTGATGTCTGCCCCAAAAGACGATATTCATAAATCCCAATGGAAGTGTCACTCCCAGTCACGCGCTATAAGGAAAAGATCATGCGTGTACCCTGCAAAAGCTTGCACATGCAGCCAGCTGTATGCACACTTCTGCGCCCGCTGTCCTCAAAAGCCCCCGGCCTTGCCGGCGTGTTTGCCCCCTTCCTGGTCCTGATTCTGCTGATCCTCCCCTCTGCCCAGCTCTGGGCCCAAAACGGTACCTCGGCCGAAGAAAGCGCTCAGCAGTCTCAAAACGAGGAGCAGATCTCCAAAGAACAGAAATCTCTGGCCTCCCTCCTTCAGGCCCAGAGGGAGGCCCTCCAGGAGCAGCAAACCCGCCTGCAGGAGCTGCAGACCAAGCTGCCCTCCATCCTGTCCGCGTTGGACAAGGGCGTCCACCGCCTGTCGGACCGGCTCAATGTCCTGATCCGCCTGAAGGGCTTCATCAAGAAGAACTTCAAAGAACTGGTGATCATCAAGCGCAACGTCAATCAGCTCAGCCAGGAGCTGCAAAGCGCCATGGATCCCTTAAGCAAGGCCCGGGAAGAACTCCAGGCCCTGGAAAAAAACATCCAAAGAAGACAAAAGGATCTGCGCAACCAGCTCTCCATTTCCCCCCAGGCTATCGGGCCGGATCAGGCCCGGACGGAAATCGTTCAGATCCGAAACATGCTGGACAGCATTCAGGGACTGCTCAATCAGCTGGCCCAGGGGGAAAAGCCGGCCTTGGAGCTGAACCGACAGATCCAGGAATTCGAAAAGCTGGTCAGCCAGGACCTTCAAAAATCATGGCACGAGTACTTTCTGGAGCCCAGCTTCAGTCTCTTTCAGCTGAATACCGGAACAATGGGCACCCAGTTCGAGGAATGGCAGGAAAACCTGCCGGTCTATACCCATCTTTTCGTCCTCGGCAACTTCAACTGGCCCCTGTTCCTGCTCCGCTTTGCAGGCTTTTTCACCGCATTCTATGTAGTTTCCCTCATCCTCCTGGCCCTGGTCAATGCCCGCCTCCAGGACGCCCCCCCCTTGAAGAGGATGCTTCCGGCCTCCCTGTTCATTTCCCTGGCTGCGGCCATCCTTGTGGCCAATACCTTTTTTCAGGGCAGCTTTCAATCCTTGATCATTCAATCCCTGGGGCAGATCATCCTCGGATGGGGATTGATCCTCCTTTTATGGCTGATCCGCTTCTCCATGGTCGACGAGTCCGAATTCTATTCCAACCCCCTGCGCCTGCTCTGGTTCCCCTTTGCCTTCTCCCAGATCCTGCAGACCCTTATCCTCCCTCCGTTCTTGACCGGGCTGGTGTGGATCACCCTGTTGATCGTCTTCATCGGCTTTTTCAAGCGCCACCGGACCAGGATCAATGTGACCCTGGAGCGCACCCTGTACCGCCTGACAGTGGTCCTGTTCACCCTCCTGGTCCCCCTGACCCTGGCCGGCTGGGTGCATCTGAGCCTTCTGCTCACCTCCATGTGGTTTGTCTTCTGTGTCTGTCTTCAAGTCGGAAACTGCTCTACAGGGCTTTTGCGGGCCAAGATCATCCAGTTCCCGGAAAATACCGTCGGATTCCTGGGCCGGGGCCTGGTCCAGGGAATGGGGGTCCCGGTTCTGTGGATCTTTTCCTTTTCCTTCATCATTCTCTGGCTGGGCATTACCCTGGGGGATTTCCAGTTCCTGCAGGAGCTGTCCAAGCTCAAGCTGGGCTGGGGAGTCCTGTCCATCAATCTGGCCCGGCTGATCATCGTCCTGATCGGGTTTTATCTGGCCAGCTCCGGCCTGGTTGTTCTCAAATCCCTGCTTCAGAGCGCGGCTGAACTGCACAGCTCCCTGGACTCCGGTACCGTGGGTTCCCTGAACATACTCTTGACCTACGGGGTCTGGGGCATTTATATCATTTTGGCCCTGGCCTTTCTGGGTCTGGATCTGACCAGCCTGACCGTGGTCGCCGGCGGACTCAGCGTGGGCATTGGATTTGGCCTCCAGAGCATCTTCAACAATTTCATCAGCGGAATCATCCTCTTGTTCGGACGTTCCATCCAGCCCGGGGACGTGGTCCAGATCCGGGACCTGTGGGCGGAGGTCAAGCAGATCAATATCCGGACCACTGAGGTCCAGACCTTTGACCGCTCGACCATCCTGTTGCCCAACTCAAAGCTGATCAGTGAAGAGATCACCAACTGGACCCACCGCCAGGACAAGATCCTGCGCCGCAAGGTTCAGGTGGGTGTGGCCTACGGCACCGACATCGAGCTGGTCCGCCGCCTTTTGCTGTACATCGCGGACACCCATCCTCATATCCTCAAAGTGCCGGCGCCCTTTGTCCGCTTTGCCGAGTTCGGGGACAGCTCCCTCCGGTTCACCCTGTATTTCTATGCCTCAATTGACTACGGATGGCTGGCGGAATCTGATCTTCGCTACGACATGAACAAGATCTTTCAGGAATACGGCATCACCATTGCCTTCCCCCAGCGGGACATTCATGTCCGCAGTCTGGACGGCCTGAACGACTGGGCCTCCAGGCTTGGACTGTCCGGAGAGAACGCCGAAAACAGCGATCTGACGCCAGAGTAAGGAAGGAAGAAAAGAAAAATAAGGAAAATACTCAGAACGCACGCGGAGAGCAGGGGAGATAAAGGATTGCCTGCAAAAACTCCCGGCTGAGCCCCGGCATTGTGAATGCCGCCGGTTCATGCTCACCCCTGACCTCTGATCTCTGACCTCTGACCTCTGACCTCTGACCTCTGAATCAGGAGACAGTATGCGCATAGTACTGGCCAGTGCCAACACGGGAAAGATCGGGGAAATAAAAGAGCTGCTCCGGGAGCTGGATCCAGAGCTGAAAGTCTGCGGGAAAGACGACTATCCGGAGCTCGGCTCCATCCCCGAGCCCGGCCGGACCTTTGCAGACAATGCCCTGTATAAGGCCAGGTACGTCTGCCGCCATACCCGCCTTGTCGCCCTGGCCGACGACTCCGGACTGGAGGTTGAGGCCTTGAACGGGGCACCTGGCGTCTATTCCGCCCGTTACAGCGGGGAAGGGGCCACGGACGACAAGAATAACGCCAAGCTCCTGCAGGCCCTGTCCGGCCACCAGAACCGCCGGGCCAGGTTCTGCTGCGTCCTGGCCGCCTGTGCCCCAAACGGGGCCGAGCTGACCGTCACTGGAATCTGGGAGGGGAGGATTGCCGAAACTCCCCGCGGCGAGCAGGGTTTCGGCTACGATCCCATCTTTGTGGACCTGGAGAGCAAACGGACGGCTGCTGAAATGAGCAGGGAGGAAAAGTCCAGCCGGAGCCACCGGGGACATGCCCTGCGGGAGTTGGTCCGGCTCTGGCCGGAGTTCATCGCCCGAGCCGGGCACACTCAAACCTGAACCATCAAAATTTCGGAGACAGGCTTATGTGCGGAATAATCGGATACAGCGGCCACCGCCCAGCCATCCCCATGATCATGGACGGCCTGCGCCGTTTGGAATACAGGGGCTACGACTCGGCCGGGGTTGCCTTCGTCCAGAACAAAAGGCTGGAGACCATCCGGGCCCAGGGCAAGCTGGACCAACTGGCGGCCAAAATCAAGGCCAGCGACGCAGCCCATGCCACCACCGGCCTCGGTCATACCCGGTGGGCAACCCACGGGCTGCCCACTGAAGACAATGCCCATCCCCACCGGGATTCGGGAAGCCATCTGGCCCTGGTCCACAACGGGATCATCGAGAACTATTCCTCTCTCAAACGGGAGCTCCAATCCCAGGGGGTGAGCTTCTCCTCCCAGACGGATACTGAAGTACTGGTCCACCTTATCAGCGGCTTCCTGAACCAGGGACAGGATATCCCCCAGGCCATCAAGTCCACCCTGGACCGGGTTGACGGCTCATACGCCCTGGCGGTGATCAATGTCCATAATCCGGAGGAGATCTGGGCCGCCCGGCACTCCAGCCCTTTGATCCTGGGTCTGGGGACCGGAGAAAACTATGTGGCCTCGGACATCCCGGCCTTTTTGCCCTATACCCGGGAGGTGGTGTTTCTCGAAGACCGGGAGCTGGTCCGGATCACCCCTTCATCCTGGCAGGTCTTCGACTTGCGCAGCATGCAGGAAGTGGACAAGACCCCCCAGCACATCTCATGGGATGTCCAGGCGGCCCAAAAGGGCGGATACAGGCATTTCATGCTCAAGGAGATCATGGAGCAGCCCGAGGTCATCCGGGACTGCACATCCGGACGAATCGATCCGGAACAGGGCAGCGTCGTCCTGGAGGAGATTCAGGACCTGCCCATCCCTGAGGTACTGCACATTGTGGCCTGCGGCACATCCTACCATGCCGGGCTGTGGGCCAAGTACCTCTTTGAAAAATGGGCCCAAATCCCGGTTCAAGTGGATATAGCCTCCGAGTTCCGTTACCGCAGCCCCATCCTTCGAAAGCAGGATCTGGTCCTGACCATCAGTCAGTCCGGGGAAACCGCAGACACCCTGGCCGGACAGCGGATAGCTGCCGAGCAGGGGGTCAAGGTTTTGGGCTTGTGCAATGTCCTGGGTTCCAGCGTGGCCAGGGAGTCGGACGCGGTCATCTACACCCAGGCCGGCCCGGAGATCAGCGTGGCCTCGACCAAGGCCATGTGCAGCCAGATGGTGGCCCTGCTGCTCATCGCTCTGGATTGGGGCCGGAAACGCTCTTTTCTGTCTTCGGACTTTGTTCGCCGAGCTGTAGCCGGACTCAGCGACCTTCCCCAGGTCATGCAGGCCGCCCTGCCAGGCATGCAGGACCGGGCCTCCCGCCTGGCTCAAGACTTCAGCCGGGCCCGCAGCTTCTTCTATCTCGGGCGGGGAATGTACACGCCCCTGGCTATGGAGGGAGCCCTGAAACTTAAAGAAATCTCCTACATCCATGCAGAAGGGTATGCCGCCGGAGAGATGAAGCACGGCCCTATTGCCCTGATCGATGCTGATTTTCCCACCTTTGCCCTGGCCCCGGCCGATGAACTCTTGCCCAAGCTCCAGGCCAACCTACAGGAGGTGCAGGCCCGGGGCGGCCCGATCCTGGCCTTGACCCATCCGGGATCCGGGGTGGACATATCCCCTGTGTGGGAGGTTCCCCAAGTCTGGGGACCGTTGAACAGCTTTCTTTTCCTCCCCGCTTTGCAGCTCTTTGCCTATGAAATGGCCGTCTATCTGGGCAAAGACGTGGACCAGCCCCGCAACCTGGCCAAAAGCGTAACCGTCGAATAGACAGGCAAAACGTCCGCCCCGGGCCAAACCAGCGCGGGGCGGCAGATCGGCCCAGCCCAGGTTCTCCTGGACATGGGGCGGCTGTGGACGGGTCACGCGCCTGTCCGCCCTTGCCACACGTCCTGTCTTTTATTACCCTCGCTTAAAAAATGGCTCTTGGACACAGAAAATGAAGTTGCATAGATAAGAGTTTGCCGTCTCTTCTGTGTGCCTTGAGCGGCAGGCCCGCACATTTTCTTGGTCCCGCCAAAAGGGGGAAACCAGGCACTCACGTGTATGAAAAGCTTTTATATGAAAAACTGTTATGAGTTATTGGTTAATAGTTATCAGGATCCGATTGGGTAACCTCTCCCAGTCGGTATCGGTATCGGTATCGAAATCGTTTGTATGCTTCGTTAGCGCAAGCGTGCCTGCGCCTTGGCAGGCATGTGGGTTAGTCACACAGAAAGCAGTGATCTGCACGTGAGTAGCCTGGAGGGGGCAGGGATCCCCCTTTGGCGGGGCTTAGAAAATACCGGGCCGAAAGTGGGCACACAGAAGAGATGGCAAACTCCCAAAATCCACAGCCTACGTCGAAGAACCAAAAAATGATCCAAGGACGCCCTGATATCTCATATGCCTTGTTCTAAGCTGACTGCCATATGCCTTGGCATCCTTTCACTGGTCCTTTTAGCCACGCCGGGCTGGTCAGCCGGTCCGGTCCAGGAGTTCCAGGCTGGATGGCGCGCTTTCCATGCCCTGAGCAAGGATCCCCAGGATGCCAAGTACCGCTCCTCCTGGATGCGGGTAAAAGACCGCTTTCAGCGGGCATACAAAGCCAATCCGGACGGCTCCTACGCTCCCAAGGCCCTGTATTATTTGGGCCGGACCTACCAGGAACTCGGCAAGCGGTCCTATCTCCAGGAAGACTTTGAGCAGGCGGTGGACTATTTCCGGCGGGTGGAAAAGAAATTCCCAACCCACAGTTGGACGGACGACGCCCTGCTCTTTGCAGCAAAGACCTTGCTCAACCATATGGACAGTCCCCAGGGGGCCTATCAGATCCTGACCCGGATCACCCAGTCCTATAATCAGGGGGACAAGGCACCGGAAGCCGAGGCCCTGCTGGAAAAGATCAAAGCCGAGTATCCGTCCAGGATCGATGCCTGGAGGGCTTCCTGCCATACCGCAGGCAAAAAAGGTGCAGACTCTGGCCAATCATCCGGGTCTTCCGATCCTGTCCATATCCAAACCATCCGGCACTGGAGCAGCGACGACTATACCCGGGTGGTCCTTGATCTGGATTCGCAAGCCGCTTACAAGGATATGCTCCTCAAGCCGGATCCGTCCATTGACAAGCCCTTTTACCGGGTGGTTGTGGACGTGCACAACACCCGGCTGGCCGAAGATGTCCAGGACAAGCTTTCCATCAAGGACGGGATCCTGCGCACGGTTCGAGCCGGGCAGTTCCGCCCCGATCAGGCCCGGGTGGTCCTGGACGTCAATTCCTTGAACGACTACCGGACCTTTTCCCTGGACAACCCGAATCGAGTGGTCATAGACGTCTATGCCCCAGCCAGCTCTGCACAGCAGAAAAGCACCAGCAAGGCCTTGGCCCGGGCGGCCAAGGAAGGAGGCAAGTCGGTTTCCAGCAACCTAGTCGAGCAGCTGGGCCTGGACATCCAGACCATCATGCTCGACCCGGGACACGGAGGGAAAGACCCGGGTGCGGTCTGTTCCGGGATCATGGAAAAGGACATCAATCTTCGCCTGGCCACGATAATGGGCCAGATTCTGGAAGAAAAGGGCTACAATGTGCTCTACACCCGGACCTCGGACAAATTCATCCCCTTAGAGGAACGCACCGCCATGGCCAATGCCGAGTCGACGGACCTCTTCATCTCCCTGCACGTCAACGCCCATCGCAGCTCCAAGATCCACGGGCTGGAGATCTACTACCTCAACCTGGCCAACTCCGACGAGGCAGTCCGGGTAGCGGCCCGGGAAAACTCCGTATCAGAAAAAAAGATCAGCGATCTGCAGCTCATCCTCTCCGATTTGATGCTCAACTCCAAAATCGAAGAGTCCGAAAAGCTGGCCGAGAGGGTCCTGGACGCCACGTTGGATTACAGCCAGCGGTTTTACAACATAAACGACCATGGGGTGCGCAGGGCACCATTTTACGTGCTCATGGGCGCCCAGATGCCGGCCATCCTGGTCGAACTGGGCTACCTGACAAACCCCACTGAACGCAAGAGGTTGCAGAACTACGCTTTCTTGAAACGAATGGCCTGGGGGATCGTCCAGGGCATTACCCACTACCATCAGGACATCAACAGCTTCGCCCAGCGGTGACCGGCGCGAAATCTGCCGGTCCAGGCCGGGGGCACTTCCATCCACAAGGAGACAGCGCCATGACCCATTCGTATCCGCAAGAAATGAACGATTTTCTGAACCAATGGCCGGATGAAGACATGAAGGACTCCTTTCTCCTTCTGGCCCAGCAACTGGCTGGATACCCCGATGTGGACCTTGACTTCAAGGCCAGACCTGGAGTGACCTATTCGCTGCGCGGGAAACGGCAGGGACAGAGCCGGGAGCTCATGGTCATGATTGATGTTATCGACGACGATCCCGAGGCCCGCTGGCTTTCAGTCTGTTTTTTTGCCGAGATGATCACCGACCCCAAGGAAGAAGGGGATATTGTGCCCGAGGGACTCTTAGGCCATGACGGGTACTGTTTTGATCTCATCTCTTCAGACCAGGAAGATCTGGACTATGTGGCCCAGCGCATCCAGGAGGCCTACACGGCTGCTATTTCTTAAACATATACACGGCCAAGGCCACCAAAACAAAGGCAAAGATCCTTTTAAAGCCCTGGGTCGAGACATGCTCAACCAGGCGGGCTCCAACCTGGGCTCCGAGAATCCCTCCCAGTCCCAGCATGATCCCGGCCCAATAATCCACATTGGCCAATTTGTTGTGGGCTATCAGGGCGGAAAGAGAGATAACCAGAATGGCCGCAAAGGACGTTCCCACTGCCTGCTGGGCCGAATAGCCCATGAACAACAGGAGGGGGACCATGAGAAACCCGCCCCCGAGTCCGGTGAATGAGGCCCCAACTCCGACTCCGATTCCAAGCACAATCAACAAAACATGGTGCATAGCGCCTTCCTTGTGGTTTCCATGCCGATCCGGGACCGGCCTGTCCTCCCACCGTTTTTCGGCTCTTCGACACAGAAAACTGTCATTAGTTAATAGTTGGCATAATCCAAATCGAAATCGGGATCGCTATCGAAATCGAAAGAATATGTCATTCGGTGCAGCAGGAACCCTCAGTTTATGGATATCGATCCCGATAGCGATTACGAAACCGAAGAAAGAAAATCACAACAATGGGTAACCACTTTCAATCGGTATCGAAATCGTTTGTATGCTTCGTTAGCCTAAGCGTGCCTGCGCCTTGGCAGGCATGTGGGTTAGAAAATACCGGGCCGAAAGTGGGCACACAGAAGAGATGTCAAACTCCAAACCTCCACAGGCTAGGTCGAAGGACCCTTTTTTCAGAGGGACAGACTGGCGTGCCCCACAGATGAAATATTCCCACAATCCAGCAGGCATTTCAATGCCTTAACAGCCCGCCTCGACTTGTTTTTCCTGCCGATTTCTGGTAAGAATACAAACTTGCGCTGATGAAGTCTTCTGCCCAAGGAGGTGGCTATGACATCAGAGTCTGAGAAGGCCAAGCTGCAGGAAGCTGCGGCCCTGTTGCAGCATGCCCGCACAGCAGTCGCCTTCACCGGTGCCGGGATTTCCGTGCCCAGCGGCATACCTGATTTCCGCAGCCCAGGCGGATTGTGGACCAAGTACGATCCCTTCGAGGTGGCCTCTGCCCATGCCCTGGACCACAACCCCCGCAAGGTCTGGGAGTTCATGCTCGAGACTGTGGACCTCCTCGGACGAAGCCAGCCCAACCCGGGGCACCTGGCCCTGGCTGACCTGGAAACGAACAGCCGGCTGAGCGGGGTCATTACCCAGAATATCGACAACCTGCACCAACGGGCTGGCTCGCGCCTGGTCGTGGAGTACCACGGAAACTTCCAGCGCTTTTACTGCCACGGATGCCTTCGGGAATGTCCGGAGCAGGAGGTCATGGATCACTGCTCCCGCTCCATTCCGGTCTACTGTCCGTCCTGCGGGGGGTTAGTCCGTCCGGATGTGGTCTTCTTCGGCGAAGCCATCCCGGCTCAGGCCCATCAGCACAGCCTGGAGCTCATCCAGGCCGCTGACGTCCTGATTATCGTTGGGACCTCCGGGGAGGTGGCCCCGGCCAATGTCCTGCCCAGACAAGTAAAACTCAGCGGGGGCAAAATCATCGAGGTCAACCTGGGCCAGACCCATTATGCCGACATCACCGACATCCGTTTCGATGCTTCGGCCGAGCAGGTACTGCCCCAACTTGCAGCCATGGTCCTTGAGTAAGCAATGGTCGCCTGCAGCCTCAGCCAATCTCATCCATCCATGACCCACTGGAACCAAAGCGAGCTGCGCAGCTTCATCCACGCCCACTTCCAGCCGAACGCCTCGGGAGCCAATCCCTCCTGGGTCAATTCGGTGGCGTTGCAGATCGATGCACAAGGGGTGCTCAACGTAGCATTCCCCCACGCCTACTTTCAGGAATGGTTCACCCAGTACCTGCAGGGCGAGTTTGAATCCTTTATCCTGCACAATGTGCCAGGCATAACCGGTTTTCTCTATCAGGACAAGCCGTTTGCCCGGGAAAAGGGCGAGCCGTTCTTTCCTCCGTTTCAGGGCGATGAGCGGCACACATTCACCCGGTTTCTGCACAACAGCGGGAACCGGGAACAGATCCGAACCGCCCGGGCCCTGAGCGCACACCTCCAATGGCCGGCCACAGTCCTGCTCATTTGCGGCCCCCCGGGCAGCGGAAAAACCTCGTGTCTTTTTTCCATGGCCAATGCCTTGCTCAACATGCCGGCTGCCGATCCAGTCCTGGCCCTGAACTGCGACGACCTCCAGAGCCTGGCCCACCTTTCCGGCAGGGAGCAGGAGAGGGCCCGCAAGGAGATCCATAGGGCCCGGGCCTTTTTGCTCGACGATGTGCACCTGAGCGCTCGTTCCACAGCCCTGCAGGAAGAGCTGGTCCTGCTTTTCGACGCCCTGGAAGAGGCCAAAACGCCGATGGTCTTCACCAGGCGGGAGAACATGGCTGAAAACGACGGCCTTGACCCCAGGCTTCGCTCCCGGCTGGCAGGCGGGCTCATACTCCACCTCAACCGCCCGGACCTGGATATCAGGATCCAGTTCGTCCAGCAGGAAAACGACCGCTACCGGCTGGGGCTGACTGACGACGAGCAGCTGACCCTGGCCCGGCAGTGCACTGACTTCCAGACCCTGAATCAGGCCCTGTGCCGGCTGGCGGCGCAAAACGAGCGGCGATCTCCCGGCCGGGGGCGACGAACCGTCCGCGACCTCATTCCCCGGGCCGCCCCTCAGGGCCCCACGCCAATGCCCAAAGAAGATATTATTTCCCTGGTCGCAGGTCATTTTTCCCTGGCTCCGGGTGACCTCCTGTCCTCCAGCCGGAAAAAAAACGTGGTTCTGGCCCGGCAGATTGCCATTTATATCTGCCGGGAAACGCACAACCTTTCATTCACCCGCCTGGGGACCTTGTTCGGAAACCGCAATCACAGCTCAATAATCTATGCATATAAAAGAGTCCAGTCTCTGCAGAAGGAGCGGCCGGAAGTCAAATCCCGGATCCAGAACCTGATCAAGCAATGCGTCCACAAGTGACAAGGAGAGCCAGTTCCATGCATGTAACAGTGACGAAAGACGCCATCCTGGAAGGGGTCCAAAAGGCGGCCAGCATCATACCGGCCAAGACAGGAGCCGCTTTTTTGCGGACCATATGGATGGAAAACACGGATTCGGTCTTGAACATCATGTCTACGGACTCCAAGCTGGAGTTCTTCGGCACATATCCGGTCCAAAGCCAGGAGACCGGCCTGGTTGGTGTTCAGGGCCGCAGCTTCTACGATCTGCTGCGCAAGCTCCCCCCCGGGGAGATCACCTTCCGGACCGATGAGGACACCCTGCTTATGGAGCAGGGCAGACGGAAATACAAGCTGCCCACATTCGATTCCACCTGGTTTCAGCCCTTCACCCCCTTTCCGGCTGAAAACGCGGCAGTTTGGTCCGGGTCCGAGCTGCGAAGCCTCATCGACCGCATCCTGTTCTGCATCGCAGACGACAGCACGGACAATATGCAGTATTTAAAAATGACCCCCTTGCCGAATTCCGACCAGATCGAAGCCTGCGGCCTGAATGGTCACCAGTTCGCCATGGTCAGCATTTCCCATGCCGAAATCCACCCCCTGCTGGGCGAAGAGGGGATTCTGATCGCCAAGGCCTACCTGGCTGAGCTGAAAAAATGGCTGACCGACAAGCAGATCTCCTTCACCGTGAATCAAAAGCGTCTCTTCTTCACCAATCAAAACAGCACTGAGATCTTCAGCCTTCCTCTCAACTATGAGCAATTTCCGAACTACCACGCGTTCTTCACCTTTTTTGAAGGCCAGACCTCTCGCATGCGGGTGGACAAGGAAGAGCTGATGGACTCCCTGGAACGGCTGCTCATCTTCAACACCGAAACCCAGCGCTGTTCCTACTTTGTTTTCGACGACCAGGAACTGATCATCTATTCCCAGGGGCCGGACACCGGGGAGGCGACCGAGTCTTTGCCCATGGAGTTCGAAGGACAGCTGGACAAGATCATCTTCCCCACCAAAAACGTCATCGATGTCCTGCACCATTTCCAGTCTCCGGTTGTCGAGTTCGAGTTCACCGAAAACAACGGACCGTGCAGAATCACCGGTGAGGACGATCCGGACTATACCGTGATCATCATGCCGGTTCAGCTTGACGAGGAAACCTACTACACCGACGAACCAATGGAATAACCCGTATGGAAGCCACCAGCTACAACGCCGAAAGCATCACCATCCTGGAAGGCCTGAGCGCTGTTCGCAAGCGCCCGGCCATGTATATCGGAAGCACGGACACCAATGGCGTCCACCACCTGATCTACGAGGTGGTGGACAACAGCATCGACGAAGCCATGGCCGGCTACTGCAGCCGGATCAACGTGACCATTCACCTGGACAATAGCGTCACGGTCACGGACAACGGCCGGGGCATACCAGTGGACACCCATCCCAAGGAAAACCGGCCCGCGGTTGAAGTGGTCATGACCGTGCTCCATGCCGGGGGCAAGTTTGACAATCAGAGCTACAAGGTCTCCGGCGGACTGCACGGGGTGGGCATATCCGTGGTCAACGCCCTTTCCGAGTCCCTGGAGGTGACCATCCGTCGGGACGGCCGCATGTACTACCAGAAGTACGCCCAGGGACACCTGGTAAGCGCCCTGCAGGACAAGGGCCCCACGGAACGGACCGGAACCAGCATCCACTTCCGCCCGGACGAGACCATCTTCGAGGACCTGGTCCTGAATTACCAGGTCCTGGGCAAACGCTTCGAGGAGCTGGCCTACCTGAACAGCGGCCTGCAGATCCATCTGTTCGATGAACGGACCGGGCAGGAAGACGAGTTTCAGTTCGAAGGGGGCATCAAATCCTTTGTCCGGCACCTGAACGAGTCGGAGACCCCGCTCCACGACATAGTCTTCGGCCGTGGGGAGATGCACGACGTGATCATCGAGTTCGCCCTCCAGTATCACAGCGGATACAAGAACAACGTGATCTCCTTTGCCAACAATATCCGGACCCGGGAGGGCGGCAGCCATTTGTCCGGATTCAAGACCGCCATGACCAGGACCATCAACGGATATATCCAAAGCTCTGATCTTCCCAAGAAGCTGCAGCAGCGGATAACAGGGGACGACATCCTGGAGGGCCTGACCACTGTCATCAGCGTCAAGCTCCCGGACCCCCAGTTTGAAGGCCAGACCAAGACCAAGCTGGGCAACAGCGAGGTAGCCGGGTATATGTCCGCCATCTGTGGGGAGATCCTGGGCACTTATCTGCAGGAGAATCCCAAGGACGCCAAGGTGATGGTGGAGAAGGTGGTGGACGCGGCCAGGGCCAGGGAAGCGGCCAGGAAGGCCAAGGACCTGGTCCGGCGCAAGAGCGCCCTGTCCGACTCCGCCCTGCCGGGCAAGCTGGCTGATTGCCAAACCAAGGATCCTGCTCAAAGCGAGCTCTTCATCGTGGAGGGGGATTCCGCCGGCGGCTCGGCCAAGCAGGGCCGGGATCCCAAGTGCCAGGCCATTCTCCCCCTGCGGGGCAAAATCCTGAACGTGGAAAAGACCCGTTTTGACAAGATGTTGGAAAACAAGGAAATTCAACATCTGATAACCGCCATGGGCGCCGGGATCGGCCAAGATGAGCTGGACCTGAAAAAGCTCCGCTATCACAAAATCATCATCATGACCGACGCGGATGTGGACGGAGCCCATATCCGCACCTTGCTGCTGACCTTTTTCTACCGCCAGTATTTTCAGCTTATTGAAGATGGATACCTGTACATTGCCCAGCCCCCGTTGTACCGGGTGCACAAAAATAAATTCGAGAAGTTCATTGCCTCGGACCAGGAACTGAAGGCCTACCTCTTGGACCGGATCAGCGAGGAGGTCACTGTTTATCCCGGAGCCGGGTCCGTGGATACAGAGAGTGGGCAGTCCTTTCGGAGTCAGAAGCTGGTCCAGCTGCTGCATCAGATCATGGATCTGGAGAACCGGTTTCGGGAAGCAGTGAACATCGGGCTGCAGAACGACCTGTTTGCCGCCATCCTGAGCACCCCGGAACAGCTTTCTCCGGATATGTTCCAGGCCCACTCTGAAGGACCGGAGCAAGCAGCGTTCCGCAACCATATGTCCCAGCACGGCCAGGAGCTGGAGGTGGCCCAGGAGGAACTGGAGGAGTTCAGCCGGGTCTTTCTCCATTTCACCGATCGCAACCTGCATTCGGTCAAGCTGGGGGTGGAGTTCTTCAACTCCAGGCTGTACCGCCAGACCTATGAGCTCTGGAACTCCCTCCAGGCTGTCAGCCCGGATCATTCCTTCACCATTGTGGACGCCAAAAAGGAGTCCCATCCGGCCCGGTCCCCATTTGAGCTTTTAAGCACCATCATCTCCTTGGCGGACAAGGGATTGAATATCCAGCGGTACAAAGGGCTGGGGGAGATGAATCCGGAGCAGCTGTGGGAGACGACGATGAACTCCGAAAACCGGAATCTGCTTCAAGTCCGGGTGGAAGAGGCCGAAGAGGCCGACTCCCTGTTCCGCAAGCTTATGGGCGAAAACGTTGAACCCAGGCGGGAATTCATCGAGAAAAACGCCCTGGCGGTGGAAGATTTGGACATTTGATCATCATGCAAGATACAACCCCAATGTGTGCAGCAAAGAGATCCTTCGCTTCCAGACGCACTCAGGATGACCTGCGCTCGCTGACTCGCTCCGAGCTTATCCTGAATTTTTACAGGAACCGACATGAGAAGGCTAGAGAAGTGATTTGTCATTCTGAACGAGTCTTCGAGTGAAGAATCTCTCAAACATATTGTGGCTCCTCGACACAAAAAGTGGAATTGCCTGCATAAGAGTTTGCCGTCTCTTCTGTGTGCCGTGAGCGGCAGGCCCGCACATTTTCTTGGTCCCGCCAAAAGGGGGAAACCAGGCACTCACATGCATGGTATGCTCAGTCCATCTGAAAGCAATGTCCATCATGTGAGTGCCTGGAGGGGGCAGGGATCCCCCTTTGGCGGGAGTTAGAAAATACCGGGCCGAAAGTGGGCACACAGAAGAGATGGCAAACTCCAAAAATCCACAGGCTACGCCGAAAAACCCATGTTGTCATATCTCCCAACAAAAAACTGATACGTAATTCCTGATAACCCGAGGTCAACCGTGCAGCCAACAGTCAGCATCGAAGACGAAATCAAAAAATCGTATCTGGAATATTCCTTGAGCGTGATCATCGGCCGGGCCATCCCCGATGTCCGTGATGGTCTCAAGCCTGTGCACCGCCGGATCCTGTACGCCATGCACGATCTGGGCAACACCTTCAATCGCCCATACAAGAAGTCGGCCCGTATCGTGGGTGATGTCATCGGTAAATATCATCCCCACGGCGATGCCGCGGTCTACGACGCCCTGGTCCGCATGGCTCAGGATTTCAACATGCGTCAGCCCCTGGTTGACGGCCAGGGCAACTTCGGGTCCATCGACGGCGACGCACCGGCGGCAATGCGGTATACGGAATCCCGGATGTCCAAACTGGCCGGGGAATTTTTGGCCGATATCGACAAAGACACCGTGAACTTCCGGATCAATTACGACAACACCATCTATGAGCCGGAAGTCCTGCCCACCCGGGTCCCCAACCTGCTGGTCAATGGGGCCGCCGGTATCGCCGTGGGCATGGCCACCAACATCCCGCCCCACAACTTGGGGGAAGTGGTGGACGCGACCCTGGCCCTTTTGGACAACCCCGAGCTGACGGTCCCGGACCTGATGACCTGGATAAAAGGACCGGATTTTCCGACCGGAGCCATGATGTTCGGGCTCAAGGGGTTAAAGGACGCCTACACTACAGGCCGGGGCAGCGTGAAGCTCAGGGCCAGGCTGCAGACCGAAGAGCGCGCACGGGGCCTGGAGTCCATCGTGGTCACCGAGATCCCCTACGCCCTGAACAAGGCCAACCTGATCCAAAAGATCGCCGCCCTGATCAACGACCGGAAGATCGAGGGCGTCAGCGACTTGCGGGACGAGTCGGACAGGACCGGGATCCGCATCGTGATCGACCTGAAAAAAGGGGCGATTTCAGACCTGATCATCAACTCCCTGTACAAGTACACGTCCCTGGAGACCTCCATCGGCATCAACCTCCTGGCCGTGGTCAAGAACCGTCCCAAGCTCCTCAATCTCAAGGAATACCTGGAACAGTTCATTGAACACCGCCAGGAGGTCGTCCTCCGCCGCTCCAGGTTTGAGCTGAAAAAGGCCCAGCACAGGGCTCATATCCTGGAGGGCCTGCGCATCGCCCTGGACAACATCGACGAGGTCGTGGCCGTCATCCGCGGTTCCGCCAACCCGGCCGAAGCCAAAGGCAAGCTGATCAGCCGGTTTGAGCTCTCGGACGTTCAGAGCCAAGCCATCCTGGACATGCGCCTACAGCGCCTGACCAACATGGAGCAATCCAAGATCCAGGAAGAATACCAGGATCTTTTGAAGCAGATTGAGTTCCTGCAGAGCGTGATCAACAGCTCCGAGGTCCTCCGCGGAGTGATTCGGGACGAGCTGAAGGAGATCAAGAAGACCTATCCCTCGCCCCGATTGACCCAGATCCTGGCCGACGATCCCAGCGAGATCGACATCCAGGACCTGATTGCCGACGAGGAAGTGGTTATCACCCTCTCCCGCAAGGGCTATATCAAGCGGACTCCGATTTCCAGCTACAACCAGCAGAAGCGGGGCGGCAAGGGCATGTCCGGCTCCAGCCTTGGAGATTCTGACTACATCCAGGCCCTGCTGACCAGCACGAACCACCAGCACCTGCTCTTGTTCACCAATCAGGGCCGGGTCTTCAAGCTCAAGGTCTTTCAGATCCCCGAAGGCAGCCGCCGGGCCAAGGGGGCCCACATCTCCAACCTCATCGACATGCACAAGAACGAGTACGTGGCCACAGCCCTGAGTCAACGGGACCTGAACCTGAACAACTTCTTTGTCTTTATCACCAAGCGGGGGATGGTCAAGCGCTCCGAGGTTGTTCTGTACAAGAATCTTCGGGCCAGCGGGCTCATAGCCCTCAGCCTGCGCAAGGACGACGAGCTCATGGCTGTTCGGGAGGTGACCCAAGACGACGAGCTGATGCTCCTGACCGGGCTTGGCTTCGCCATCCGCTTTCCCTGTCATGACATCCGGCCGACCGGCAGACAGGCCTCAGGGGTCAAGGGCATCTCCCTGCGGGATCGGGATGAAGTGGTCTCCGGACTGGTCATCGGCAAGGACACAACCAGCGAGGTGCTCACAGTCACCGAACACGGCTACGGCAAGCGCACTCCCCTTGATCACTACCGGGTTCAGGCCAGAGGGGGCAAGGGGATCATCAACCTCAAGCCGAACCAGAAGACAGGAACCGTCCTGGGCGGCATGATAATCACTGACCAGGATCAGGTCCTGATCCTGACCAGCGAGAACAAGATGATCCGCTTTGCGGTCAGCGACGTGCGCATATGCGGACGGGCCGCGCAGGGGGTAAAGCTGGTAAGCATGGACAACGGCGGATCGGTCATTTGTTTTGACCGCATCCCGACTGAAAACGGGGAAGAGTAGGCCGCGGAGCGGGGCGCAAACGCGGGAACGTGCGGAAACGGGGCATTGGACTGCACGTGCCCGCGTTGCAGAGAGCATACCCCTGTATTCAGATACACACATCATCACCAAAGTGGCAGACTTCGAGGACATATGTCCGCTTTCCCCGCATCACTGAGCGTCCCCCTGGGGGGCGATCTTTCCGGATCGGATTCTGCTTTTGTCTTCCATCCCGGCATGCTCTTCGACACTGACCGCAAATGGTGGTCTCCCCACGGTACTCGGGCCTCCAGTCACGAGGGCCTGGATCTCTGCCTGATTCACAGGCCGGACCGGGTCCCGCAGCCCTTGCCCGCGGATATTCCAGTCCTTGCACCGGCCGGGGGGCGGATTGCGGCGGTGTTCCCCGACTTTCTGGGCCGCACCGTCCTGCTCAGCCACGGCCTGGACTCCAGCCGGGACCGTGAATGGTTCTCACTTCTGGCCCATATCCGGCCTCATCCGGAGCTGGAACCCGGCATGCCGGTCAAGACCGGGTCTGTCCTGGGCTGGACCATGCGGTTTACCCGTCCGCCAGGCATGCTCTGCCACCTGCACTTTTCCCTGGGCCTTTTCCAGACCCCCGGAGATTATGACCTGTCCTGGCCGGAGCTGGCCAGACGAAAACGCGTCTCTTTCTTTGACCCTCTGCCCCTTTTGCCCATCACCCCAGTGATCTGGGATAATCCAGCTCACTGGTTCGCCTTTGTGGACCACCTCCTCCCGGGCTGATATCCGGCCCCAGCCTTGCTCACTGTCCCCTGTTCCCTAAGGATTGGCTTATGATGCTTACTGTGCATTCCCGTGACAAGCACTGTGCAGCGTCTTGACCTTATTATCAATAATCATTATTATGATTATAAAGAGGCCAAGGTTCGAGCCGGTCGGTGCAGACCTTCCCGGCATTGCCCTGAACACATCGAAACTTATTCAATCACCACCAAGGAGGCTTTCATGGGCCAGCTGAGCACATATCGATTCCTGCCCATCGATTGGGAAATGACACCGGAAGAGGCGGTCACCATGTATCTGGAGTGGGGCAACAACTGGCGCAAAGGGGAGAGGGCCCCTGTTCGATCCAAGCTTGACGAATCGTATTATTTCGTCTTGAATACCTGGGATGAACAGCCGCGCATAATTCTGCTCCGCCGGGATTCGGAACAGGTGGAAGAACTTGTCAGCCTTACGGTCCCCCACCCCCTGCAGGATGCCGTGCACAGGGAAGTCGGCCGGATCCGGGGCGTACATCCGATCACGTCAGAGCTCCGCACTTGGCTGGAACAGGAAATGCGGCACGAACCCCAGTGATCGCCGGATCTGAATCCCCCCCGGGCGGAGAAACCGGGATGCACGCAGCAAGCAAAGGAAAGTCCATTCCATGATTCAAGAATTTACCTCCATTCTTTTCGCCACCAACTTATCCGAGGACTGCGCTCAGGCCTACAACCTCGCTCTGTCCATAGCCACGAGGTACCGTGCGAAGATTCATATCCTGCATGTCATGGATAAGCCTGCTGAATACACGGACAACTTTTTGAAAGGGGTCTTGGGAGAAGAAAAATGGAATGAGATTCAGCAGAGCCATGCAGATGCCGCCCGTTCTGCACTCATCGGGAAAAAGCCCACCAACAAGCTGATCCAGGACACATTGAACGAGTTCTGCTTGGAGCTGGGACGTGAGTGCGGTATTGAGTACAACCACACCCCTCCCCAGGTTCTGATCCGGGAGGGAGAAGTGGTTTCTGAGATACTCAATCAGGCCCGGGAAAATGCCTGCGACGTGATCATCATGGCCGGCAAGGCGAGCCGGTTCGGCCACAGCGCCCGAATCGGGCACACGATCAAGGAGGTCCTCAGGCAATCCAAGGTGCCTGTTCTCGTTGTTCCTCCCGCGGAAAACGGCTAGGCCCTGCTCCGGGACAGGCCTGCAGGTGCTTTTTGAGCATAAACTTCCTGCCTCTGTGCCTGAGAACCGCAAGCTGCGGCTAGTCGTGTGTCCTGTGCAGCCCAGGCTGTATATCCCGGGTCAGGATTCTGACGCCCTCCAGGCTCGGTAAGTTCCAAACCCGCTTAATCAGCTGATCTTGCTGGACATCATCCAGAATGCCCCGACAACAGGAGCGGACCTTGTCTTCAAGCTCGGCATCGGTCAAGGGATTGTCCGGCCCCCCCCGGTACGGCGTATCTGTCCGGCCGCTGATTTCCCGTCCACCCGTCAAGTGAAGAGTGATTCTGGACCGCATCCGTTCGAAGCCACAGCTCTCAATCTCCGGGTCATGTTCTGTCCTGATCCTGCGCTGCATGGCCTGCATCGCCCGAGACTGAACAAACGAGTCGCAGAACTCATCCTTTCCCGCCTTGCGGCACAGAACCATCATGGCCAGTCCGGCAGGGAGGGAAAACTTGGCCTGAAGGTGATTGCCAGCTATTGGGTAACGTATTGGATTTAATATATTGCTTCCAGCATGCAAGGTAATGCTCTCGATCTCCTCCGGCCGAATATCATTTTCCACGACCATGTTTCGCATCAGATCCATGGAGGGATGAGTGAGCACACCGCAGGGATATGGTTTTATGCTGACTCCCGGATCGATGATGGACCATGTCCGGCCAAATCCTTGGGCCATCTTTTCCTTCTGAACACCGCCCCCGTGAACAGCGAAAAACCCCCACGGTCCATCCAAGGCCTCTTGGTCTGCTGTAAAGCCTTTGGAAGCAAGTATGGCCGCAGTCAATCCGTTTTCTGCAGCCCTTCCGGCATGCAACGGCTTGGTCATGGTGCCGAAGTTGGCCCGGATGCCTGCGGCCATACTTGCGGCAAGGCCCAAGCCATGAGCTGTCTGGCCGCTGGTGAGCCCCATCAATTTGGCCCCTGCAGCCATGGCTCCCAGAGTTCCGACCGTCCCTGTGGAATGAAACCCCCGTGTATAATGTTCTGGTAGCATCCACTCCGAAACCTTGCATTCCACCTCAAATCCAGCAAGAAAAGCGAGCAGGAGTTCACGGCCCGTTGTTCTGCCCAGCATTTGGCTTCCTGCCAATGCGCTGGCCAGAACAGGTGTGGTCGGATGGGTCAGCAGTCCATAGACATGCTCTGGATCTCTGCTCACCTGGGTGTCATCCCAGTCGTGGGCATGGGCAGCCGTTCCCAAGACCCGGGCAGCAACCGGTGCAGGGACCATTACATCAGCACATCCCAGCAGGAGCGCTTCAGGACTCCCACCTTGACCAAGGGCCTCGTCGATCAATATCTTCGTACAGGCTTCTTCTGATCCTGCAACAAAGAGCCCCATACCGTCCATAATGCAACGTATCGCGTTTCGGACAGCTTGGTCCGGAATATCATCAAAATGCACAGATGCAACAAACTCGGCCGCAGCTTGTGTTACCTGCATTTTTTCGGGAATCTTTGCATGTGGATTGCGGATCATACACCCTGCTCCAAAGAAGGTCCGAGCTTGTAAAGCATATGGCCTCAGATTTTTTCATATTCTTTCCTCATGCCAAATAATAAAATAGTGCCCACAGCTGGAAAAATGGATAAGACGCCAAAGGTCAAGAGGTAAGACCCGACAAACTTGCATATCAAGGAAAAGAGACTGGGACCAATCACGACTCCGGAAAAAGTAAAGAATAAGGCCATACCAGTCATAGTACTGACTTGTTCAGGCTGACTCATGCGGGCCACTTCAGCCAAGAAAACACCATTCCATCCGATTGCTGAAAAGCCAAAAACGCACATGACGATGATCACAGCCCACAAAGGCCACTGCGTATTCAGCTGGGTCATGACCAGACAGGCAGCAATGGACAGGCAACCAATAAGGATCAAGACAGGCAACCCGCTGGAGACCTTGTCGGCGAAAACCCCCCAGGCAATCCGACCAACCGCCCCAAAGCCCTGCATTAAAGACACAATGGTTCCAGCCAAAACAAGCGTTCTGGACAGGTCCTCAACCAACATGGACACAGCAAAAGACATCAGGGAAAGCTGTGTTGCGGAAAAACAAAAGGCCATAATCGAAAGCCGCAACAATCCCTTATGCTGGCAAAGCATTGCGAGATCGTATTGTATATTTTTTCGTAACGGCTGGTTGGGGTTTTTGTCAGCATCAAGCTGTTTTCGATGGATATTGAGCAGGGCAACCATAAGGCCAGAGAGACACGCACAAACCAAAAGAGCAAACTTCCAACCGCCTATTTTAGTAAGAGGCGGAAGCATAAGTCCGGCCACGATGCCACCCAAAGGAACCGAGGTTTGTTTAAGGGAAAAAAGCAGATTTCTGTGCCCAGGAGAGGTCAAGCGGAAGAGCAGATGAGATGCCGCAGGGTTGGTCATCCCGTAACCGGCTCCAATGAGCAGAGAACCAAGCACCAAAATGAATACATTTCCAATGGCTATTCCCAAGAGCCCGACAATGCACAGAAGCAAAGCACATTGACTGACCCCCACTGCTCCCCATCTTCGGACCAAGGCTCCAGATACCAATGATATAGCCGCTCCACTCACATAAATAAGACTTACCTGGTACCCAACAAAACGTGTCTCCAGACCAAGGCTTTTGGAAACAACGGGAGCTAATGTAGCCAAGGACAACGCAGTAAGAGTTGCCAAAGCCTGTACACAGGCAACGAGCACAAGTATAATAATCAGTCCGCGTCGTGACAGGTGTTGGGGCTGTATCTTCAATCTCCTTCTAGTAGAAAGCCCTGTTGTCTTTGGGCGCTCCCTTCTGTGTCGAATTGCCTGGATTCTGGTCCCGCGTAGCCTGCCTCGGACTTGGATCCGGGGTTCGGGATGACCTTTACACTTTCCCCGCCTTCACAAGAACAGGCTGCCCGGGAATAATGGTAAAAGAGCGAAGCTTCGTTGAAGTTTTATGCTCTCCAAACTTTACATTCGGGATCACCAGCCCCCCCAGAAGGCAGAGGCAGGCTATCTTCCCAGGATCCATAGTGACAGCTGTGGAAAGGCCATGATAATAGCCAATCCTAGGACTAACAAGAGGAAGAAGGGAGCAACCCCCTTGAATACTTTCGTCACATCTTCATTGCCTACCCCGCTGACCACAAAAAGATTGAGGCCGACTGGGGGAGTAATCATGGCTAGCTCCATGTTCACAGTCATAATGACCGCAAAATGGATGACATCCACCCCAAAAACTTGAAATGCCGGTAAAAGAATCGGCAAGGTAATGAGCAAAATAGCCACGGCTTCCATAAACATGCCCATCATAATGAACATGAGATTGGCCCCAACCAAAAATACCCATTTATTGGGACTGACCTCGGCTATCCAGTTCGAGAAATTCTGCGGTATCTGCTGGATTGTAAGAAATTTGGCAAAGATCAGAGCTCCGGCAATGATAAGGAAAATCATTGCCGATATGTTGACTGCTTGCCGGGTTACTTCAATAAATAGCTTGAAGTCCATTTCACGATAAATGAAAAAGGATACCAAGAGTGCGTAGACAACGGCCACCAAGGAGGCTTCGGTCGGGGTGACCACGCCGCTATAAATACCGCCCAGAATGATCACCGGGAGCAGAAATCCCCATACAGCCTTTATTGTTTTCTGTTTCCGCTCAGTCCAGCCTTGTTTCTCAAGCCCACCGTGTCCCTTTCTCTTGGCATAGATGATGGCTGAAATGATAAGTATGCCCCCCATCATGATTCCAGGTATCATGGAGGCCATGAACAGCTTGGCTACGGATTCTTCGGAAATTGCTCCGTACAGGATAAGGGGGATGGAAGGGGGGATCAAGATGCCCAAGGTCCCGGAGGCAGCCACCAGGCCCATGGCGTAGTTCTTGCCGTATCCGGCATCGACCATTCCCGGAATCATAATAGCACCTATCGCCGCTGCTGTAGCCGGACTGGATCCGGATATAGCGGCAAATATCATGCATGACAATATGGTGACAACGGAAAGACCGCCATGGGTATGCCCCACCCAGGCCTTCATTGCTTCGATCAGGTAATAGGATATGCCCCCCCTGCCCATAATTGTCCCTGCGTAGACAAAACCTGGAATGGCCATCAGCACAACATTGTCCAGGGACGAAAACATATCATGGGGCACTGTGCTCAAGCTGTAGTAGGAGAAATGCAAGGCGGCAATACTGGCAACGCCAAGGCTGATGGCAATTGGAACCCTGATGATCAAGCAAAAAACAAAGGTACAAGCCAATACAATAGTAGGATGATCATAAAATAATTCCATTACGCACGCCTCTTATTTTTTTATATTACACTTATAGAGACGATAAATAAAGCTGATCCCTAAAAGGGACCCTCCGATAGGCAATATTAATGCAGTTATCCACATCGGTATGCGAGCATCCATGGTCACTCCGCCAAACCTATGCTGATCTATAACCATATGATACCCGTAATAGGTAAAAAATATACAAAATAATAACCCAATGAGGCTGCTAATAAAATCACAAATGCTTTGAATCCACTTAGGAAGATAATTGTACACGATAGTTACTTCAACGTGTCTTTCTTCTTTGAGAGCAGTGCTAAACCCTATAAATACTGCCCATACAAAACAATACGTAAATATTTCTTCGGCGCCATAAATAGAGGCGTGGAATACATACCTCAGCACAACATTGACAAAGCCGACCAACACCGCAACTGCAAAGAGAGGAACCATCACTGTCTCCTCAACCTTTGTCAGCTTTGACGTTATTATATTATCTAGTAATGTCTGCTGTTCCATAATCACCCTCGTTATGCCTGCTGTTGTATAAGATCCCGTTCCTCCTACGGCTACGATTTCTTTCTTTCAGGCTGCGCGGAAAAAATACTGTCCCTTTTCCTATTGAACTCAGCGATACATGCTCGGGGCAGGGCTATCCGTTCCGCCGGGAACCGGCGGAACGGATAGCCCCATGAACGGCCCCTACCAGCTCATAGCGTCTTTAATGACGTCCTGGCCAATAGCCGATCCATACTTTTCATAAACAGGAGCCAGAGCCTCCCTGAAGTCCTCGCGGTCTTCTTCGGTCAACTCATAGATCTCCATTTGCTCCCGCTCCTTAAGCTTCTCATAGGCCTCTGCGTTGAGCGAAATGGACAGCTCCCGTTCTTTCTTTGTGGCCACTTCCACCGCATCCATGACCAACTTCTTGGTTTTCTTGTTCAGACTGTCCATGAACCGTTTGTTGGTCAGCAACAGATAGTCGACCCGATTGTGCTTGGTAACCGACATGTACTTCTGCACTTCGTCCAGCTTCTTGGTATAGATATTGCTGAACGTATTGGACTGACCGTCCACAACCCCCTGTTGGAGGGCAGTGAACAGCTCGCCGAAGGCGATAGAGGACGGCGAAGCATCAAGCGTCTTATAGATGGCTGACAGCACCTCTCCGCTCTGCGTCCTGATTTTCAGGCCCTCCAAGTCTTCAGGCTTTTTGATCGGCCGTTCGTTGTTGGTGATGTTCTTAAAACCGTTGGGCCAGCACTTAAGCCCAATGATACCTTCACTTTCCAATCCCTTGAGCAGATCCTGGCCTTTGCCTTTATCCCAGAAGTCCAGCACAGCCTGATCGCTGCTGAACAAAAAAGGCATGGACGGCACATCGTACCGGGGATCATAACGGGTCAGCTTGGACATATCAGGGCAAATAAACTGCACATTATTGGCAATCAAATTTTCCACTTCATCCTTGTCACCATACAAAGAAGAGTTGGGATACACTTGGACCTTAATTTCTCCATTGGACTTTTCTTCAATATATTCCTTGAGCTTCAATGCGCCCTGATGTTTGGGCGTGTTTTCAGATACAACATGAGAAAAACGAATGACATTCACCGAATAATCCTCTGCCAAGGCCTGGCCAAGAGAGAGGAAAAAGCTGAGAGCTGATAAAATAAGCACTCTGTACAAGGACATGGAAATACCCTCCTTTGTTTGGTACATAAATACATTCATAATTTTTTCAAAAAATCTTTATGCACACATATGAACCACCCCCTTTATACAAGATAAGGTTTCCAAATTATGGAGAAGTATTTGGCTTTTTTTCATTGTGCAAACTCCCTATTCTGGGATGCGCCCGTCCGGAGTCGGTAACCACCGCCACGACAACCATCTCATCATCGTTTGGAGCATCAGGAATGCGCACTTCAAAAGACATATGATGGGACCGAGTTTTTGGGTCCATCTTATGCTTGATGGCCAAATCCAGACTTGCCCCAGCTCCAGCTCTTTTTTCCGCTGAAGGCAAAAGGGTTTGGGCGTTGTCGCACAGATGACGAAATGGGGTTCCAAAGGTCAACGTGTGTATGATTGCTGAACCATGTTCAATTTCGCCACGTAAGCCAACCAATGCACCTTTCCCAAAGGCCTCTACTTCCTTGCCGCTTATGCCCAAGGCCTTGATGGCCTGTTCCGGCAGCATGCGGCCCAGCCTTGCGGAATAGGTGTCGATCAACGGCTGCAGATCCTGTACGTACTGACTGGCGTACGGATTCTTGATCACCGCCATGGCCGCAGCAATGCGTACCGGCTTCGCAGCCTTCTTGCAGCCTTCTATGAATGTCTCATCAACAATTGTCACCACTTTCCGTATTTCTTCCTTCATCAGCCCCTCCTACGTATCGTCTTTCACCATTTGCTGTCCGGTCCAATCTTCATACAACTTCACGAGTTCCGTGTGATCATAGGCCCTGGCCCCTTTTGCATTGGCCAGATTCCAGATCTGGGACACAATACCAGGCAGAAAGGCAGGAGAGCG
Organism: Desulfovermiculus halophilus DSM 18834; assembly: GCF_000620765.1. Classification (NCBI taxonomy): domain Bacteria; kingdom Pseudomonadati; phylum Thermodesulfobacteriota; class Desulfovibrionia; order Desulfovibrionales; family Desulfohalobiaceae; genus Desulfovermiculus; species Desulfovermiculus halophilus. Next base: position 33,830 of record NZ_JIAK01000010.1, on the reverse strand, counting down.
CAGTTCGTGTACCAGCTCTACAGCAATGGACACGTCCTTACACATCAAGTCCATGGAAAACTTGGAATCAAACTTTCTATTCAAGACAAAGCTTGGCATCTTGTACTCGCTTGACAAGTTGCGCCCCGTACTTGTGTTGATCACCTCCAACATTTTGTCCGGCTTAATGTCCAAGGCCATTCCAGCTGACAGGATTTCCACGGTAGCCAGAAAATGGGTTGCCGAAAGCAAATTATTCAACACCTTGATGCTGTGGCCACTCCCCAATGGCCCTACATGAACGATATTCGTACCCATGGTTTTCAGCATAGGGAGAACCTGGGCATATGTGCTCTCTTCTCCTCCGACCATTATGGTCAGAGTACCTTCCTCAGCCTTGGCCACACCTCCGCTTACTGGAGCATCAACCATAGCCGCACCCCTCTGCTCAACTTCTGGAGCCAAGGTCCTTGTAGACAGCGGGTTGGAGGTGGACATGTCCACAATCACCGATCCGGCTTTTAGACTTGACTTTCAACGGTCGCGGGTTACTTCCGGTGATTTTGCCTTTAATTTCAATGTCTTGAATACGAAATAAGCGTAGAACCCTACTTCATGATGCCATAAAGATTGGTTTAATCCGCCAATTGAGGCGAAATAGAAAAATTATTCTTGACTTTGTAGAACCCTACGGTTAGATTTGGGCTATGGCCCATGTGTACAAGAAGATCAAAAAAGGAAGAACCTACTATTACATTCGAGAAACCGCTCGAATCAACGGCAAGCCCAAGGTCGTCAACCAAATATACTTAGGCACCGTTGAAAAAATCATGGAGATGGCCCTTGGTCAGCAACAAGCTGGTCTGGGCAAGATCAAGGTCCAGGAGTTTGGGTCGCTTTTCCTGGCCCATCTTATCGAAAAACATATTGGTGTTGTCGATATCATTGACTCGGTCATTCCACCTGACCCCAGAGAGAAAGGTCCCACATTGGGCGAATATTTTCTCTATGCCGCTTTCAACCGGATGATCGAGCCTCGGTCAAAGCTGGGCCTGGCCAAGTGGTATGAAAACTTTGCTGTTCATCAGATCCGGCCTGCTGAGACTACTGCCCTGACCTCGCAGCGGTACTGGAAGAAATGGGACCGAGTCGATCAGCAAGCGATTGAAAAGATCTCCAGGATTTTCTTCAGCAAGGTCAACAAGGTGGAACCTCTTGATTCAGGCTGTTTTTTATTTGATACCACCAACTACTTCCATTACATGGATAGCAAAACACCGTCTGAACTCGCTGTCCGCGGCAAAAACAAGGATGGCAAGCACTGGCTCAGACAAATCGGGCTCGCTCTTCTGGTCTCTCGAACTGCCCAGATCCCTTTGTTTTACCGCGAGTTCGAGGGCAACTGCCACGACTCAAGGCTCTTCAACAGGCTTTTGCAGGAGATCTTTACCTCGCTTGATGCCCTGAACCAGGAAAAACGGGACCTCACCGTGGTCATAGACAAAGGCATGAACTCCGAGGCCAATATGGAGGCCATCGACCAGCAAGAGGGCGTTGATTTCATCACCACCTATTCCCCAGCCTTTGCGGAAGATTTGGCGCGCAAGGATCTCAGCTTTTTCAGCCCGGTGGACACGCCAAAGAACAGAGAGCTCGTTGAAAAAGGATGTGAAGACGATCAGATGGTGGCCTGGAGGACAAGCGGCCAGTACTGGGGCCGACCTCGCACTGTCGTGGTCACCTACAATCCTCGCACAGCGGCCAAACAGAGATACAGCTTCGAGAGAAAATTGGGGCGCCTCCAGGACGGCCTCTTTGAAATCAGGTCCAAGGTCAGGGCCGGGAAGAAGCAGTGGTCCACGCAGCATCAAGTTCAGCAGCGCTACAAAGACCTTTGCGAATCACTTTATCTCCCAAAAGACCTCTACGACATCGATTTCAAGGTCTCGAACCAGCGCCTTCAGATGTATTTTCGGAAGAATCATTACCGGATCAGCAAGTATATCGCCAGGTTTGGCAAAAACATTATCATCACTACGCACCATGACTGGTCCACTGACGATATTGTTCGGGCCAGCCTTGACCGGTATCAGGTCGAGCACTCCTTTCGCCAGACAAAAGCTGGAGAGTTCGCAAATCTTCGACCTATTTGGCACTGGACGGACTCAAAGATCCGCTGCCATATCTTTTCTTGCATGATTGCATTGACTTATCTGAGGTTGATGACCCTTTGGCTGAATCGAGCAGGGGTGACGTTATCAGCCGACAGCACGATGCAGGCCATGCGTAATCTCTCAAGCTGTCTCTGCTGGCCAAATGGGAAAAGAAAGCCATCTCGCGTGATCGAAGAACCGAATGAGGAACAGACAGCGATATTGCGAGCTTTTGGCTACAAAATAGAAAATGGGGTCCTACAGGAATTGAGCCAATAACCATATATTATTATTGACTTTTGGCGCTAAAACACCCCCTAAAGGGTGAAAGTCGAGTTAGAGAACAAAGGAGTCCATAACTATCTTTTATCACGCTTTGCACTACTTGACTATTGGGAAGCATTAAAATTATATGCGTTGCACTTTGAGCCAAGCTATCCAATGAATCTGCAACCTCGGCCTTGTGCTTTTGCATTTTTGCAATAGGCTCTGCATTGGTATCATATACTATAAGGTCATAGCCTGCGGCGAGCAGTCTCTTGGCCATAGGCAAACCCATCTTGCCCAGCCCGACAAATCCAATTTTCATGGTTGACTCCTTATAATGACTCAACTGCAAAAAGTCGAAGACTGGGGTTAAACGCACAAATTAAAATTTACAACTACTTGATTTCACTTAAAACTTCCAACTTAAAACTTAACACTGCCTGCAAAAACATATTTTTTGCAGGCGCATCTATAATACCGTCCAATGCCTTTTCCTCTATCTCGACTCAACTGCAAAAAGTCGAAGGCATGGGGGCAACGCACAGATTAAAATTTGCAACTCTTTGATTTTACTTAAAGCCTTCAATTTAACACTCAGCACTGCCTGCAAAAACATATTTTTTGAAGGCGCATCTATCTCGTCTTTCTTCAAGAGAGAAAAACCACGCGATTTTTTGCTACAAACTCTCATTTCTCGCCGGGATCAGATTGTATTCCGACCGGAATGTTCGATTCACAGGGAACACCAGTTTGGCATAATCCACAGCCATAGCCTTCAAATCCGTACCTTTCCTGAACATACTCCTTGCTTTGAAGCAAATGCTGACGGCACTTCACCTTGTCATGGCCGGCCTCAGTAATAGCCCGGGCCGGACAGCGGTCAATGCATTTGCCGCAGGTGCCCTGCGCATAAAACAAGCAATAGGCCTGGTGGGTTGAATATGGTCTGGGTGTTGGGGATATAACTGTCTTGGCTACCACTGACCCCACTCGTACGGCCTTGCCCTTCGGGGTGATCAGGCCGTCGCTGAGCCCAAAAGTGCCCAATCCGCAGGCGTGGGCAGCATGTCGTTCAGACCACGATGACGCATATGAAAAGCGTTCAGAGACAACCCTGGTCCAGCTTGGAGACAGTGTTGGAGGGATAGCTGCACAGCCAGATCTTTGAAGCCGATCAGCCACATGCCGACGGAGGGCTTCATTGAACAGCTCTCCGTATATCCTGTTCCTGGCCCATTCAGGCGATGGATATTTTCGAGCCCTTGCATTCGCCGAGCGTACAGAAGGCCTCTGGGGCAAGATCCAGGAAATGACAGTCAGCTCCTCTGGAGCGGCTAGCTCGTGTGGATAGTGTTGGCTAAACACTTCCCATGGGGTCCAGTGAAAAGCCCCCACGTACTCCTTGTATTGGCCCCATATGGGATCGGCCCCAGAAGCGAAGCCGACCAGGGCTTCGTCCCAGGCTGGTCCCATGGCCGCATTTCCCAGTGTATTCAAGGGGGACGTGGCAATAACCTCCTGTATCATACCCCGTACCCAGCTTGCCTGCTCTGCTGCTCCTGCGTTCATGGAGAGCTCCTATGGCTCAAAATCTTAAGCAGATGATCAATGTCCGGCTGCTCATCGCTAAGCCCCTGCAGACGAGACACCTTTCCGGCCTTGTCCTCCTCTGCGTAATAATCTGCACTCAACTCATTGAACTTGGAAATAAGCTCGTCCCAGCTCAGAGGATTGTCCGGATCCCCTTTAGGAGTGTCGACCCACGTCGTTAGCTCCTGCCCGTCCTTTGTCCTGATAACGACTGAGGCCGGCCATTTCCTGGGAAAATCTGCTTCTAATGCCTTGTCCCGCACACAGTGCACCTTGGTCATCAGCTCCTTGACCTGCGTGTCCTGCAAGTTCTTTTCGGTATACTCAGAAAGTGAGGCCCGGCCCTTGACAATGGCTACGGCCGCACCAAAAGGCATGCTGAACTGGGCATCGACAATGCTGTGTGGGTCTTGTTTCGTTTCCAAAGGATCTGCAACCAGAGAAAAACCAGCCTCCAGGATCCCGATCCGCATTTCCTCTATATCTTCAGGTGCCAAGCTGTGCTTTTGCTTCAAGTATAATATGCCATCTATGGCCGACTGCTTGTATCGGCAACAGGCGTGGGGCTTGATGCTTGTGTTGAGTACTTCAAACCTCATCCCCCAATCCTTCAGAAGATATTCCGGAACCGGGCTGGTAGTATAGGCATGCAGAAACCCATGCCGACCCTCAAGAATAGTGTCCGGTCCGGTAAATCCCTGCTTGGCCAACAGGGCAGCATTGAGCCCGCTCATGGCTGCCCACCCGGCATGCAACCTCTTGGTATAGGCCCCGGCAGCCAGAAACTCCATTGATCCGGCGGCTTGACTTCCGGCAATCCCCAAGGCATTCGTTATCCCCTCGCTATCCAAACCCATAACCTTGGCTGCGGCCACAGCCGCTCCAAAAGTGCCGCAGGTCCCGGTTGGGTGAAAGCCTTGACTGTAGTGGGCCTTGGGATCCACAGCCTTCCCCAGGCGAACCATGACCTCATATCCGGCCACGACTGCCGCAGTCAGATCCTGTCCATCCTTTTTGGCCATCCACGCTGCGCACAAGGCCGCGGGGAAAACCGCCACCCCAGGATGAAGGGAGGCTTCATTGACAACATCATCCAGTTCAAGTGAGTGAGCGGCCGTGCCCACGGTCAGAGCAGCAGCCGATGGGTTTAACTGCATATCCGTGCCCACAACCGGCATATCTTTTGGGCTCGAATCATAGACCTCGGCCATGGCTCGCTGCACACAACGAGCGGACTCAGTTGCCGCTCCCCTGATTGCAACACCAAAAAAGTCTACGCAGAGATAGGCTACCCGATCGACAACCTCGTGGCTCAAGCCGCTGAAATCGATTTCGGTACACAGTTGGGCAAGCGTGCGTGTCGTCCCCATACGCGGCTCCTTCAGAAAGTGGCCCTTCAAAGGGCACAGTCTTGGTTAACTGCTCAAGCTGCGGGCCAATGCCGATGCATCCATGATCTGGTCCAGGCCACGCACCTGTTCAATCAGCCCTTGGGCTCGCTTCTCGCTCAGATGCGGGGCTGCCGTGCTGCTGAACTTGTCCTCGATTTCCTCAAAGCTCAAGGGGTTCTCCGGGCTGCCCTTGGGATGCTCCCGGCTCTTCTCAATCTTTTGCCCGTCTGCAAGATGCACTTGCACCAATGCCCCGAACTTCCGCTCTCGAACCAGATGCGCATCCACCTTAGACAAAAGCTTTTGCAGGCCAGGATCTTGTACCTTTTGATCCGTAAACTTATCCAGAGACACCTTGCCTTCAGCAAGGGCCAAGGCGGCCAAAAACCACAGGCTAAACTTCCCCTCAACTCCGAGCTCAGGCTTTTGTATCCCTGCCGAGCTAAATGCAACTGGACCTGTCTCGATATAGATCTTGGTGACCTGATCAAGATTTGGGGTCCTTTCTGCATGGATCTCCTCCAGGAGACCTATCGCTGAATGGGTTCAGGCGCAGGTTGGATACGGCTTGAGGCTTATTTGATCAATATACCACAAGGATCCAAGACCGCGAAGGATTTCATCCTCATGGGCGTGCTCGGTGAACACCGTGAGCATGCCTAGCTCTCCCTCGATGATATGCCTTGAGCTGGTAAATCCGTCCTCAGCCAGAAAAACAGAAAGCACCCCATCCATAGCCGCCTTGCCGACATTTAACGGCTTGGACATTGTTCCGAAGACTTGGCGCACACCTCCAGCTTGAGTACCGCATATGCCCAAGGCGTTGATAACTTCTTCCTCCCTGAGCTTGAGCAGATTGCATATCCCGGCCACAGCACCGAATCTTCCGGCAGTGGATGACGAATGCCAGCCCAGCTCATAGTGGTAGCTGCCAAAGGCCTTCCCTAGACGAACGGCAACATCAATGGCCACAACCAAAGCGGCGAGCAAATCATTCCCGCTTAATCGTCTCTGCTCGGCCACAGCCAAAAGTGCCGGCAGACAGACCGAGGTGGCATGAATAACCGTTTCCTCATGATAATCGTCAAAATCAAGGGCATGAGCGATGACTCCGTTGGCCAGAGCCGCGCTGGCCGGATCAGCGGCATAGGACGCCCCCCAGATTGAAGACGAGCTCTTCCCGCCGTACTTGCGGACATAGTTGACGATATGCTTGCTGGCCGGATCATTTATGCCTCCCAAGGCACTTCCCAGGCAGTCCAAAATGCATGTCTTTGCCTTTTCCATGTGCTCAGCCGGGATATCCTCGGCCCGGGTTCCAGCAATAAACTTGCCGATGTTTTTGGTGAGCTCAGCCATGTTCTATCCTTTCTTCGAATTTTTGTCCTGGTCAAAGCTTCCCTGCTTGGCCAGGGCCAGAAAGTGGGCCACATCAATCTCTTTGGGACAGACAAAGGAGCAGGCACGAGAGGTGTGGCATCTGTAAATGCCTCGATCGCTGTATAGCAGCTTAAGCCGTTCCTCACGTGCTGTCTCCCGAGGATCCATGAGCCGCACCACACTGGCCATTGCTGCATTGGGGCCGATAAAGCTGTGATGGCTGCTAAGGCAGGCCTGGGCGCAGCAAAAACAGTTTATGCACCGGGTGGCATCAAGAAATGCCTCCAGGCTCCGGGGGAAGAGCGTGCTGTAGGACTCATCTTCGCGCAATGGTGCCGGATCAATAAGATACGGCTTGGCCTCGTGCACTCGAGAATAGGCCTGCTCAATATCTATAACTAAATCCCGAAGGACTGGGGCAATTGACAAAGGCTCGACTTGAAAATGAGTGGTCTCGAACCTTTCGATAGCCCGCTGGACAAGGAGCTCGCAGGCCAGTACCGGAGACTTGTTGACCAAAATCGAGCAGGTCCCGCATTGCCCGTGCTCACAGGAGGAGCTCCAAGCCAAGGAGGGATCAAGCTCACTGTTTATCGTCCGCAACACATCGACAAAGCGCATTATCTCACCGACTGTGACAGCGTACTCTTGCCACCAGGTCCGGTCGTGATCCGGATCATAGCGGCGTATATTCAAAGTTATATCCACAAGCCCCATTTCACGTCTCCTCGATATCCAACTTTTTAGTATTTTCGGGCAATAAAACCGAACTTCTCCGCATACTCCCCGCCGGATTCATATATATCCATGTTGATCGATCGCTTGGACAGCTCAACTGCTCCGGGCTCGGAGATCCGGGCCAAGGTATGATAGTTGAAAGCATCATCCCTTTCCGGGTAATCTTCACGGGTATGCGCGCCTCTGGACTCTCTCCGTTCGAGAGCAGACTGGGTTATGACCAAGGATACCGCCAGCAGATTATCAAGCTCCCAACGTTGGACAAGCTCCTGATTGTAGATCAAGGATGTGCATTCCATATGGATCGCCCGCGCATCCTCCTGAAGCTCACGCAGGGTATCTAGTGCACTGGATAGATCCTTTTCATTGCGAAAAACTCCAACCTTATCGCTCATTATGTTGCGCATATTGGATTTTAGCTTGTCCACATTATGCGACCCCTTGGCACTTAAGTAGCTCGAAAACTTGGTAAATGTATGCTCTCCAGCTTCGGCAGACGGTTCTGGCCTCCGAGTCGCTCCTTTCAGATTTTCCAAAACCTTGTTGCCTACGATCCTGCCCATGGTAATGAGCTCCAGGATCGAGTTGGTTGCCAGGCGGTTAAACCCGTGAAAGCTTGCACAGGCACATTCGCCGATTGCGTAGAGCCCAGGGATGGTATTAAGCGCAGAATCCTGCACCTCGCCGTGCAAAGTAGTAGGGATACCCCCCATGTGGTAGTGATTGCTTGGCCGAACTGGAGCCAGCTGTGTTTTGGGATCTATATTGACAAACTTTTGAAAGAAGGTGGAAATTTCCTTTAGCTTGACGTCATGGACGTAATCCGAGAGATGGCGCAGGTCTATCCACACATGTTCGATATTATGATCAGGATTGAGGATGCCGCGCCCTTCGCGAATTTCCATTTCATTGGCCCGGGATACCACATCCCGCGGAGCCAGATCCTTCATTTTGGGCGCATACCTCTCCATATATGGTTCCAGATCCTTGTTCCGAAGGATCCCTCCTTCTCCGCGCAAGGCTTCGCTGGCCAGTATCCCCGGTCCCACAACCCCAGTAGGGTGGAACTGAACAGCTTCCGGGTCCATCACCGGAAGCCCGTGCTGCAATACCACGCCAAGACCATCACCTGTATTATGCCGGCAGTTTGTGGTCACCCGAAACACCTGCCCGCTCCCGCCTGTGGACAAAACCGTGGCCTTTGCTCCTACATACAAGAAACGCCCATCTTTTTGATTAAAGAGGACAGCTCCAGTGCAAACTCCTTTGTCAAACACCAGCTCGGTCAGCAGATGCTGGTTATAGAACTCCACACCTTGCTTCACCGCCTCTCCCCACATGGTGTCCAAAATCCCCTTCCCTGTCCGATCGGATTCGAAAACCGCCCGGAAAGCGGAGCTCTCGCCAAAACGAATGGTATGCCCGCCAAAAGTCCTCTTGGCCAGCTTGCCTTCTTCATTTCTGGTATAAAACATCCCCCGCCGCTCAAGCCACAAGATTTCATCCCAGGCCGACTCAACAATCTGCTTGACCACGTCTTGGTCAGCAGTACAGTCCGAACCTTTCCAGGTATCAAACATGTGATACAGCGGAGAATCTGTGTGGTCGCTGGGATCAACAGCAGCTAGACCGCCCTGAGCAGTTCCTGTATGTGACTTTTGGGGATGAGGCACCTTTGTGACAACAACAATATTGGCATCCGGGCGTTTCTCCAGTATTTCCGCGACACAGCGCAGACCAGCACCGCCGGCCCCAGCAACCAGAACGTCGCATGAAATTCGATCATGAAAAACAAATTTGTTTGTCATACCCAATCCTTTATCCAACTATACAAGCTGTTTTAATGCCCCAAAGGGCCATCCAAGCCATAACACCAATCACAGCTGCCGCGACTATCTTGGAATAGAAGCCTGGACTCCGTATATAATCCTTGCTAATGGAAATCAGGCCATAGGCAGCATGGTAGGCAATAGCTAGAACAAGAGTAATATCAATAAATGTGATAAAAGCTGAGCTCATTCTTGCTGTGACCACGGAAGCATCATGGGCCATGGCCGTGTTAAGATGAGTAAAGAGCATATGGGCAGGCACAAGGACGAAAAGATAGGCAGCGGTAATGCGTTGTGCAATCCAGAATGGAGAATGCCTAGTTGATCTCACCGAGTTCCAAAACTCATATGTTATAACCACTGCCATCAGAAAAAAGAGCCCCCAGTAAAACATAGGGGTCACATTCTGACTTCCAGAAATCATAACCAGACCGAGAAACAAACTGTACAAAACAACACTTACCAAACACAAGCGAATGAGGAGATGATCCTTCCGCACGCCGAAGCTCTCATACAGCAACAGGCGAAGACCATTTACCGCATGAAATATTACAGGGACAGATAGAGCCCAAGCGAGAAAGAGAAAGAATGGAGATGTAAATATTTCCATTTTTTCTGCATACTTACCTGGGTCATCCAATGCAGACAAAGTAACTATATGGAACAAAAAGTAAACAGATAGGATAACTCCAGATATTCTATGCAGCCACGAGAACACATATGCCCATCCAAAACGTTCCGCTATACTCGAAAGGGCCTTGCAGACGTTTTTTATCGAAACTGCATACTTATTTTTCCCTGAAAGCGTCGATTCAATTGCATTGCTCATAATACGAACCCCATGCTTCAAACTTATTCCCCTTGAGCATCTAGGTATCTCAGGAACTTGCTGAAGGCGACTTCTATATGGTCACGGACGATATCTTCTATTTCTTGTCTAGCACTATGCGGATCTGTTAACTTTTGAAAAATATTTTCGTGAATTCTGTATGCCCGTTCCAAGTCTTCTTGATAATATTGGTACGAAAATTGATACCACAAGCTATGCATCCGCAAGTTGTACAGTATATCAATTAAGACTTGGTTTTCGGAGGCCTCAATGAACACATTGTGAAATACAGAGTGATGGCGCCAAAAAGATTTGGGCTCAATATGTTCTGCAGCGAATTTCATATTTTCGAGCTCAAACTGCAGGTCATCCATTGTTTTGCCATTCATTCTTGCATGCGCTTCCCGCGCGGCCAGTCCTTCCAGCCGTGCCCGAACCGGAAAGTTGTCTTCAATGTCCTTGAGTGTGATGGTCTTAACAAAGGTCCCCTTTCGGGGGATAATATGAACGAGCCCTCTTTTTTCCAAGACCCGAAAAGCTTCTCGAAGGGGAGAACGGCTCACCCCGAAGATCTTCTGCAGGTCCTGCTCAATAAGCTGCTGTCCCCCTTTGAACTTGCCCTCAAGTATGGCCTCGGTGAGTATATCTGTAATCTTCTCACCCAAGGCAGCATTTTCAAATTGGATATCACCAATATCTAACTGCATACGAAAATATCCCTGCACTGTGATTATTTATATAAATCTATATGTTATGCGTAGAGCTTTATTATCTCAATCGCATTCTGCCCGCACTCCTCCAAACATCTCTCGCATAATGTGCATTCATCTTCATTTTCTTCTATTATGGCTACTGCATCGTTGTCTGACTTGAATATATTAACCGGGCACACATTGATGCACTGCCCGCATTTCTCCACACCAATGCACTTCGTGTTGTCTATCCGTAGATTGATGAAGATACCCATTGCGTTTCCTTCCTTCTCATAGCCTTATGTTTGAGCAATACTTTCGGCCAATCGCATAATTTTTTTCGCCCTATATACAATAGGATAGTCTATGAACTTGCCGTCAACCTGAATTGCTGCCCATCCCTTGTTTTCCGCCTCTTCAAAAGCATCAACTACTCGCTGTGCAAAGTGGACTTCATTTTCACTCGGTGCGTAAACCGTGTTGCATACCTCCAACTGCGTTGGATGGATGCACAGCTTTCCCTGAAATCCCAGCTGCCTGGAACGTCGTGCATCGGCTTCCAGGGCCTCAATATTCTTGATGTCCAGCATAAAGGGCGAGTCTATGGGCGGAGATATCTTCGCCGCGCAGCACGCTACCGCGATCCTGGACCGGGGGTAGATCTGCTCCTCAGCTGTAAAGGTCATCTCAATGCCCATATCCAGGGTAAAGTCCGCCGCACCAAAGGCCACCGTGAACAGCCTTTGATGATCGGATGTTTCTGTGACGATTCGGAAAATATTCTGTACGGCCAAGGCAGTTTCAATTAAGGGCATAATCTTGATGGTGCCTTGTTCTATGCCCTTTTCTTTCTCTGCCTGAGTAAGATATGCATCAATCACATGCATATCCTCCGGCTTTTCCAACTTGGGGACCATAATACAGCCCAGGCCCTTAACAACTATTTCCTCGATATCTCTGGCAATATACTCAGTATCCAGAGCGTTGACCCGGACAAACACCTTTTTGTCGCTATTTTTTTGAATCTTGTCCTTGACGATTTTCCGGGCTTCATCTTTGAGCTTTAGAGGTACGGCGTCTTCAAGATCAATGATCACCCCATCCGCTTGGGACTGCAGGGCCTTATCGATTCGATCCTCTCTATTGCCGGGAACGAACAGTAAGCTTCGAACAGGTTCCAGGGCGGTCATGTCTCCTCCTCGGTACGCAGTTCATGTTCCAGTTGTTGCACAAAGCGCTCCATGTACGCGATTCTGGACTGGCCATACCTTTCCGCTTCGCGAGTGTGAAAGGAAGGGCTGACCTTGTTCAACAGATCGCGCAGATACTGAGCAAAGTCCGCGGCCCTCCCACTGAAGGACCCGTCGTTGAGCCCACGAACTACAGCCCGAACAATCCCCACCGCCCCGATGTATTCCAGCGCATCCGCATCCTGGGCGATCTGAGCCTCCTGCGTTTCCGGCTCCGGACCTCCATAGCGGCTGTGTGCCTCCATAACGTGCAGTGCAGGTTCAATCTTTTCTTCTTTCAGCCCGCCTTGGACCAGGATCTGTCGGGCAAGCCCCAGTCCAGCACTGTAGTGCGTCTTTCTGTCCACAGTCACCCCGACATCGTGAACCAAGGCCCCAGCCGTCAGGGCCTCTGTATCCACATCCTGTCTTTGAGCTAGATTCTGGCACCAGTTTGTCATCCGTTCTACGTGATCTGGACTGGCCACCTGTTCATCAGCCAACAGCTCACTGACTGCGGACCAGATCTTTTTTTGGACCGCATTGAGTTCCATGTTTACACCCCTTTGATCTGTTCTTTGAGAATCTTGGGTATGTCCGAAAACAAGTCCGCAACATGGATTCCGGCCTCCCGAAAGGCTGCGATCTTGCTTTTGCTGCTCCCCTTATCCCCTTCCACAATGGTCGCTGCGTGTCCAAACCGCACTCCAGGGAGATCGTCCACGAACCGACCGGCAATATAGGCTACAATCGGGGTTTGAATCCTATTCTCCACAACATACTCAGCCAGCTTCTCTTCAACCACCCCACCAGGCTCACTGAAAACCACGACTGCCTGAGTATCCGAATCCTCTTCAAAGAGCTTGATCAGATCTATAAAGTTCGATCCAACAACTGCGTCCCCGCCTACTCCAACGCACGTGCTCTGACCTATGCCATTGGTGGTCAGAAGGTTAGCCACCTCTGTAGTCATCCCTCCGCTTCGCGAGGCTATCCCCACTGATCCGGGCATATAGGCCTTCTTGACATCCACGGCAGGACCTCCAGCCATTCCCAAACGAACCACTTCCGGAGATATAAAGCCCAAGGTGTTGGGGCCGATCACCTGCGCCCCCTGTTCCCTAGCAACTTCCAGGAACTCTATGGTATCTCGCCTGGGTACCCGCTCGGTAATGACCACAATAAGCTTGATGCCGTTGTCTAAGGCCTCCAGCACCGCCCCTTTGACCAGCGGCGGAGGAACGGATATCACAGATGAGTCGGGCTGATGCTCGCGTACCGCCTGATGTACAGTGTCATAAACCGGAACGCCGTGGACGCTTTGCCCCTTTTTGCCAGGGGTCACTCCGGCCACCACCTTGGTCCCGTAATCAAGCATGTCCTTAGTAAAGGAGGTCGCTTCCCTGCCTGTAATACCCTGCACAACGACCCGAGTATTTTTGTCTGCTAAAATAGCCATATGCGTCCTTTGTAGAGCTTAGTTTGACATATTGGCCACAGCGATTTTCGCCGCCTCATCAATAGAAACCGTCCGATCGCAGAAGGTAATCCCGTACTTTTTCAGGATCTGAAAGCCTTCCTCCTCCCATGCTCCGGGAATCCTGAATACTGCAATGGCCTCTGCCGGATCCCTCTCCAGCTCCAAAACGCCCTTGACGATCCCTCTGGCCACGAGATCAACCCGGGTATTGCTGGTGACATTCATGATGACCGCAATTTTCTTCACCCCGGGGTTGGACAGAATCAGTTTGGTCAGCTCCTTGACCTTGAGCACGGAAGGATTGCCGCCGATCTCGCAGTAATTGGCCGGCTTGCCTCCATGGGCCTGAACGGCGTCAAAAGCGGTGAGCGACGCTCCCCCACCACCGATGATCAGACCAATGTCCCCATCAAACTGAATGACCCGACCGGCTACTCCTCGATGATCGAGGTTGTCTATTTCTTCGGCCTGACGCTCAAAATCAGTCTGCTCACGCAGGCTGCCTGCCCGATTACTGTCCTTGGCCATCTCCTGCAGATCCTTGTGCCGAAAGAGCGCGTCATCATCGATTTCCATATGACAGTCAGCAGCCTGAATCTGACCTTTTGAAGACAGGACAAGGGGATTGATTTCAGCTACAGTTGCATCGCAATCGAGAAAGGCATCCACCAGACGGGAAAGGACGCTCCCGATCCCGAGCAGGGCCTTGCCGCTTATGCCGGCCTCAGCAACAATGTCCCTGGCCTTGTACTCTGGAAGCCTCTCCCGCACGGAAATATGGAGCTTGTGTATCTTCTCCGGCGCTTCGCGAGCCAGGGTCTCAATATCAACTCCCCCCTCACTGGAAAAGATGACCAAAGGCTCCTTTTGAACCGTATCGTAGATCACAGAAAGAAAGTACTCCGCCTCGATCTCGAGCTTCTCCTCCAGAAGCACGTTCTGCGGCTTATAGCCTCGGAAGGTCTGGCCCAGAACATTTTTCAGCTCAGTGCCAGCTGCATCCTGATCCTGGACCTCAAACACTCCTCCGGCCTTACCTCTCCCCCCAATAGGGATTTGGACCTTCATCATGGCCGGATAGGAAAAGTCTCGCTCCTGGTCAGGAGAGCTCAAGAGCTTCCTCTGCGGCGTAGAGATCCTGAATCCAGATAAAATATCCTTTGCCTCATGTTCCAGCAGGCGCACAGCACACCCCCCCTTTTTTTAAGCAAAATGAAAAATTTCCGTTCTCTTAGCCAAAAGAGATACTTCCAAGAACCATCATCACTTCAACCCGATACGCTGTTCAATTTGCTAACCTGTATTTTGTCGACAATCTACAATATACTTTTTTCTTTTGTCAATGACTTTTCAAATTTTTGTCAAAACTCTTGCAATGCATTGCAATATAGCCAGTGTTAGGCCAGCCAAATTTTTCCTTGACCTGCTTTCATCAGGTGCATATTGTTTTCTGCACTCCCGTAGGGAAACCAACCCGTTGTAGCTCCTAAATGATACATAACGAGACTTCCATGCCCCAACCATTTACTCTGGCCCTGGCCGGAAATCCGAATTCCGGAAAGACGACTCTGTTCAACACCCTGACCGGGTCCAGGCAGCAGGTAGGCAACTATCCCGGCATCACCGTGGAAAAGCGGGAAGGAGTGCTCAAGCACGGCGAGCACAGCCTGCATATTGTCGATCTGCCCGGCACCTACTCCCTGACTACCTACTCCCAGGAAGAGCTGGTGGCCCGGAATTTCCTGGTTCAAGACAAACCTCAGGCCGTGGTAGACGTCCTGGATGCATCCAACCTGGAGCGCAACCTGTATCTCACGGTACAGTTCATGGAGCTGGGAATCCCGGTGCTGGTCGTTTTGAACATGATGGACGAGGTGGCCAAACGGGGAATGACCATCGATACCCGCAAGCTGTCCGAGCTCTTGGGCAATCCGGTTGTGGAGACCATTGCCAGGAGCGGACAGGGCAAGGAGCACCTCCTGGATGAGGCGGTGCGCCTGGCGGGCGAACGCCGGAATCAGCCCTGGCAGCCGCTGTCTATTTCCTACGGACCAGATCTTGACCCAGTCCTGGACAAGATGGCCGCTCTTATTCAGGACAAGGGGTTTCTGACCGGGACATATCCAGCCCGGTGGGTTGCCCTGAAATATCTTGAAGAAGACGAGGAAATCAGGCGTCTCGGCCGGCTGGAAGACGAGTCGGTGGCGGCTGAACTGGACGCCCTGTTTGCATCCGTAAGCAGCCACTGCCAAAAGACCTTGGACACCCATCCCGAAGCCCTCATCGCCGACTACCGGTACGGGTTCATCACCTCCCTGCTCAAGCAGGGAGTGGTCAAGCGCAAAGACGCCCTGAACCGGATTTCCTTTTCCGACAAAGCGGACAGGATCCTGACCCACAAGCTCCTGGGGCCGGGCATCATGCTTGCCGTTCTCTACGGCATGTTCCAGATCACCTTTGGATTGGGCGAAGCCCCCCTGGGCTGGGTGGAATCCTTTTTCGGCTGGCTGGGCACCAGCGTCCAAAGCCTTTTGCCTCCCGGCCTGCTGCAGTCCCTCATCGTTTCCGGCCTTATCGACGGGGTAGGGGGAGTGCTCAGTTTTGTGCCCCTTATCCTCATCATGTTCTTTGTTCTTTCTTTTTTGGAGGACTCCGGGTATATGGCCCGCATGGCCTATATGCTGGACCGGGTCATGCGCATATTCGGCCTGCACGGCTGCTCGGTCATGCCTTTTATTATTTCCGGCGGGATTCCAGGAGGGTGTGCAGTTCCGGGCCTTATGGCCGCTCGAACCCTGCGCAGTCCGAAAGAAAAGCTGGCCACAGTCCTCACCGCCCCTTTCTTAAGCTGCGGGGCCAAGGTCCCTGTGTTCTTGCTCATCAGCGGGGCCTTCTTCCCCAACCAGGCGGCCCAGGTCCTGTTCTGGACCACCCTGGCCGGCTGGGCTGTAGCCCTGATCGTGGCCCGAATCCTGCGATCGACAATCATCACTGGAGAACCCACTCCGTTTGTCATGGAGCTGCCTCCATATCGCATGCCGACCCTGAAAGGACTGTTCATCCATACCTGGGAAAGGGGCTGGCAGTACATCAAGAAGGCCGGAACCGTGATCCTGGCTATCTCCATCCTGATTTGGGCGGCCATGACCTTTCCCGGCCTGCCTGCGGAAAAGGCAGAGCAGTATACCAGCCGTATCCAGGCCCTGGAGCAGAAAATCCAGGAGGCAGCTCCCTCCCGTCAGGCGGAGCTGACCAAAAAGCTGCAGGCCGTTAGGACTCAGAAAAACGCGGAGCAACTGCAGGCGACAGCTGCCGGGCGGATAGGGACCTGGCTGGAACCGGTTTCCTCCTGGGCCGGTTTCGACTGGAAGACGAACATCGCCCTGGTCGGAGGCATCGCGGCCAAGGAGGTCATTGTCTCCTCCCTGGGCACCGCCTATTCCCTGGGCGAACAAGGGGCGGGTGCGGAAAATATTTCTCTGTCCGACAGGTTGACCAAGGACCCCGGCTGGAACAAGATCAAGGGCATAAGCCTGATGGTCTTTGTCCTTCTCTATGCCCCCTGTTTCGTGACCTTGGTGACCATGGCCAGGGAGACATCCAAGAAATGGGCCGTGTTCAGCCTGGTGTTCAACACCGCAGTAGCCTTTGCCCTGTCAGTGGGCGTCTATCAGGTGGGAACCGCAGTCTGGGGGTAGAGCTTCAGCCCCGCCCCTGCACCGGGCGGGGCTGAAGTTCTATATGGCTCTTCGACACAGGAAGTGGAATTGGATGCATAAGAGTTTGCCGTCTCTTCTGGGTGCCTTGAGCGTAAGGCCCGCACATTTTCTTGGTCCCGTCAAAAGGGGGAAACCAGGCACTCACATACATGATATGCTCAGTCCATCTGAAGGCAATGTCCATCATGTGAGTGCCTGGAGGGGGCAGGGATCCCCCTTTGGCGGGAGTTAGAAAATACCGGGCCGAAAGTGGGCACACAGAAGAGAGGGCAAACTCCAAAAATCCACAGGCTACGTCCAAGAACCCTCTATATGTAGGTCTCAAACTCGGCCAAGGCCTCTTCCAGCCTTTCCAGGGCTGGCAAAGCGACATCCTTCTTCTGCAGGGCCACCCCTCCGATCAGGGCATTGAGCAGACTGAGGGTGGCTGTGTACGACTCCAGAAAAGACGGCAGGTTGGTAGGTACAACCAGCGAAATATCCGAAAGCTGGGCAATAGGCGAAAGTTCACTGTCCGATATCCCGATCACTGTCTTCACCCTGGGCCTGATCGCCTGAGCCATCTCCACTGTCCCCCTGGTGTAGCGCTTGAAGCTGATGGCCAGGACCACGTCCTCTTTTCCCGCGGTGAGCATCTTCTCCGGCATATCGCCACAGCCGGGCCAAAGCATAAACACATTGGGGAAAAAGAAGCGAATGCAGAAATAGAAATGGAAGGAAAGCCCCAAACAGGAACGCAGCCCCAAAGAGTAGATCTTTTGCGCCCCGCACAGGGCATCCACCGCCCTATCCACATCCTCTGTTTTGACCATGGAGGTCAGTTGCTGCAGGTTGTCCATGTCCTGCCCGGCAATCCTGTGCAGAACATGCTCCCCGGATTCCAGCTGATTGGCTAAGGCCAGCAGCCGATTGGCTGTTGAATAGTTCTCCATGGACTGTCTGGCCAGTTCGTCCCGGAACTCCAGAAAGCTGGCAAACCCCAGCTTGCGCACAAACCTGGATATGGTGGCCTCAGAAACATCCGCCCGCGCCGCCAAGTCCTTGGATTTGAGCATGAAGGCCTGATTGTGATGAGCCCGAATGAACTCTGCCACTCTCTTTTCCTTTCTCGTCATCTGGACGGCATAGGAATTCAGCAGCTGAAGTATTGGTTCCATAGTGTCGTCTTTTTCCATCCAAAGTTAAAGGGATTCACCCCGCCCGCAAAAGCCTGGCCGCCTGCTGGCCCCCGATGCCGATAACAATCAGGATCAGGCCGACAAATGTGCTGGGCAGTATTGTCTCACCGACCAGAAAATGAATAAAAACCAGGGACAGGAAAGGGGAGAGGTAAATAAAGATGCTCACCTGTGCCGCAGACTGGGACAGCTTTAAGGCCATACTCCACAGCACGAAGGTGATGCCCATCTCCAGCGCCCCGACGTACAGGGCACCCAGAAGCCCCTTGAGCGGGGGCACTGAGAAGCCTTGGGTCAGAGCCAGAGCCGCTCCCACAAACAGTGTTCCAAAAATGAAGTTGAGAAACAACCGGCAGGCCGGGTCCAATGCATCCCTGGTGTTCAAGATCCAGTACAGGGCCCAGATGATCGTGCTGCCCAGGGCCAGCCCCACCCCGAGCGGATTGGAAAACTCCAGACTCCACAGGTCCCCGCGGGTGGAAATGACGTAGACTCCGCTGTAGCTGACCGCCAGGGCACACAGATCTATCAGCCGCAGGGGCTGCTTGAGCAGGGGCACAGACAAAAGGGACAATGTGATGGCCCAGGTGTAGTTCAAGGGCTGCGCTTCTTGGGCCGGCAATAGATCATAGGCCTGAAAAAGGACACAGTAATAGGCAAAGGGGTTTAAGAACCCCAGGCCGGCGGAAAGCCACACATCGCGCCCGGAGATATGCGCCAGCTGCCTGAGCCGTCCCTGAGCGGCAATGACCAGCCCCAGGACCACCACGGAGCAGGCTGACGAGTACAGCAAGAGCTCCTGCACCGTCAGCAGACGCAGGGAAAGCTTGAACGCCGAGGCCACGGTGGACCAGATCAGGACTGTGGTCAGGGCGAGAATAGTGGCTTTGGCTTGCTGTCTCATGGGAAGTGATTTCCTACCACGTCAGTCCCTTGACCGCAAACCGGACATCGTGCTTTTATGCAAGCAAAAATCAACAAAGGAGCAGCCATGTCTGATCGAATCTCGGCCAAGCCATTGGATGAACTTTCCCAAAACGAACTGGTCCAGTGGGTCATGGAGGGCTTCCGCCGGACTCTTGTCCATTACGGATTATGGCTCAGCCAGGTGGACTACCAGCTGGGGACCAAGAACATGGTGGATGTTGAGGATGAGGCCGGAGAACGATCGATTTCCATAATGCTCAAGCGCCTGTCCAAGGTGCTGGGGTTTGAAATGGAGGACGGCGTGCCCACTGCCCTGAAAAACAAAAGCCGGGATGAGCTGCTGTCCATACTGGATTCCGTCTCCGTGAACTGGCTGGCCAACGACGGGGTCTGGTTCCAGGCCGTGGAGAACACTTTTGGGATGAACGATGCCAAACGATGCAACGACACCTGCTGGACACGATTTTCCCCCTTTGAGGCCATGCGGATCAAGAAGCTGGTCGACATGCCGGAACGGCCCGGTTTGGAAGGGTTGAAGACAGCCCTGCAGCTGCGCATGTACTCCCGGGTCAACGTCCAGTCCGTTGAAGATGTGGACGATTCGACCATAATCTTTCGGATGAACGAATGCCGGGTCCAGGCGGCCAGGAAACGGAAAGGCCTGCCCGACTACCCCTGCAAGTCGGCGGGAATGGTCGAGTATCCGTACTTTGCAACCGCCATAGACGACCGGATCGTTACCGAATGCATTGGCTGCCCCCCGGACGATCACCCGGATGAGTGGTGGTGCGCCTGGAAATTTACCCTGCGAAAGTAATCGGAAACCACAAGAAGCCGGCATGAGGTCTCATGCCGAGCCGTAAATGGCGGCCTCAGCAGGCCGCCTACTCCAGCTGTCCTTTTTTCAGTCCCGGAATGGACAGTCTGGACTCGGCATAGTCCAAGAGAAGGGAAATAACAGTGACCGCAGCCAGATAGATCATGGCTGCGGCAAAAAAGGTGGGGAAGATCTTAAAGGTCTTGTACCCGATCATTTTGGAGACCCCGAGCAGCTCTTCTACACCAATGGTAAAGGAGAGGCTGGCGAACTTCAGTATGCCGATGCACTCATTGGACCAGGGAGCGATAACAACCCGTATCGCCTGAGGAACCACAATCAAACGCACAATCTGTATCCGGGTCATGCCCAGGGACTCGGCGGCCAGGATCTGCTCCCCCCGCACGGTTTCAATGGCTCCGCGGAAGTACTGGGCCTGATATCCGGAGGAGTTCATGGTCAAGGCCACGGCAGCCGCCGGAAACGAGGGCAGATCAATACCGATGCTCGGAAGCCCGAAATAGATCAAAAAGAGCTGGACCAGCAGCGGGGTACCCCGAAAAAATTCCGAATATGCAATGCAGGCCAGGGAAAGCGGCTTGGTCCCGTAGACCTGGCCGAAAGCCAAAAGCAGGCCGAATACGATTCCCAATCCAACGGCGATGACCCACAGCTCGAGGGTGACCACAAAGGCCTGCAGCAGCTGGGGGAGAATGCTTATTATATAATCCATAACCCCTTACTGCTCATCTATCTTGTGCAGAAACTGCCTGGTCCGGTCATGGATTGGATCGGAAAACTGCTCCGGCGGTCCTTGTTCGATAATCTTTCCCTGTTCAATAAAGATAATCTCGTTGGACACCGCTTGGGCAAAGCTCATCTCGTGGGTGACGATAAGCATGGTCATTCCTTCCTGGGCCAGATCCTTCATGATCCGCAGAACCTCCCCGATCAGTTCAGGATCCAGGGCCGATGTCGGCTCATCAAAAAGGATCAGCTTGGGCTTCATCCCCAGGGCCCGGGCAATGCCCAGCCGCTGCTTTTGTCCTCCAGACAGCTCGGCCGGATAGGTATGCATCTTGTCCTGGAGACCGACCTTGGCCAGAAGGCGCTCGGCATCTTCCCTGGCCTGTTTGCGCGGGACGCCCTTTACCGTCCTCGGGCCCAGGGTCACATTGTCCAGGGCGCTCAAATGAGCGAACAGGTTGAAATGCTGGAACACAAACCCAATATTCTGGCGGCAGACGTTTTTGTTTGCATGTTTGATCAACACCCCATCCAGAAAGATCTGGCCCTTTTCGTAGGGGGTGAGGAGATTTATGCACTGCAAGAGGGTACTCTTGCCACCGCCTGAAGATCCTATCAGCACCTTCACTTCATTGGCAAAAAGCTGAAATGAGATTCCGTCCAGAACCTTGCCCTGTCCCTTGTAGCTCTTTTCTAGATCCTGGACCAGCAAAAGGGGGTGCCCGCTGTTCATGAAAAACCTTTTGTCGTCACGCCGGGTATGGCCAGTTTGAACTCCAGATAGCGCAAAAACTTGTTTCCACTGGCAGTGATGATCAGGTAAAACAAAGCAACAGTCAAAAATATGGGGATGGCGACCCCGGTTCGGTCCACAATCATCTTGGCCCTGGTCATCATTTCCACCACGCCCAGGACATAGACCAGGGAAGAATCCTTGACCATGGTCGACCATTCATTGGACCAGGCAGGGATTGCCCGTCGCAGGGCCTGGGGCAGGACCACTTTGCGGATGACCTTTAGCTTGCCCATGCCCAGGGATTCCGCAGCATCGATCTGATCTTTGCCCACCGACTGTATAGAACCGCGAAAGATCTGTGATTGGTAGGCTGAACTGCGGATACTCAGGGCCAGCACCCCGGAGATGAAGGCATTGAGCTCAATCCCGATATACGGAGCGCCAAAGTAGATCAGGAAGATGGAGAACATGACCGGAATCCCGCGGATGATCCGCTCGTACACGAACATGAGCACGGCCAGGGGACGCCAGCTGTAGACCTGAATGGAGGCAATCGGAATACTCATCACAAAGCCGGCGCTTAAGGTAATGAAGATGATCTCCAGGGTGAGGGTGAGCCCGCTCAGTATGGTCGGTATGCTCTCCCAGGTCACAGTGGCTGTGGTCAAGAATTCCTGAATGGTCATGACTCCTACAAAGCATTGTATCCCGGCAGCGTCCCGCAGGTCCGCCCAGCTGCTGAGACGAAACCGGAACGAAAACGAACGGGTGGGGCCCCATCCTGCACTCGCCTTCTGGGTGATTGTGCGTACCCTGCGCAGTCAACGCAAGTGCAGGCGGGGGGCGGGTGACGTACTGGATCAGATCTCTATTCCTCTTCCGCTCCGGCCTGGGGAATGGTCGGCGGGACCCCCCACTTGGAGTAGATCTCGGAGAGCTTGCCGGACTCTATCATTTTGTTCAGCCCGGAATTCAGGATGGGCAGCAGACCTTTTGGATCGCCTTCCGGAACGGCAAAGGCATAGTATTCATTGCTGGCCACTGTGCCCACAATCTTTAAGGGCATATCCTGCACATAGCTCTCTGCGGTGGGCGCATCCACGAACACGGAATCGATCTTGCCCTGAATCACTGCCTGTAGGGCAGCCACATAGCTGTCGTAGATCTTGAGTTTGGTGTCAAAGCCTTGGTCCACAAGATTCTCTTGGACCCAGTCCGCACCAGTGGTTCCGCTGTTGGCCGAGGTCACCGCACCATGGGTCAGGGCCGTGACCGGGTTGAGATCAGACTCTTGGTGGACAACAATGGCGAAATCGACGCGATAGATAGGACGAGTGAAGTCCATGACCTTTTTGCGTTCCTCAGTTATGGACATCCCGCCGAACATGCCGTCCACTCTGCCTTGGGCCGTGCTGGCTATGCAGGCATCCCAGGGCATGTTCTGAACCTCTATGCGTACATCCTCCGAGGCTTCGATGGCCTTGAGCATATCGATCTCAACGCCCACGAACTGACCGTCCTCATTCATGAACTCCCAGGGCTTATACGCCGCATGGGTGGCCATTTTAAAGCTCTTTTGTTCCGCCTTGGCCTGCGAAGGCAGCCCGACAAAGGCCAATACCGCGACTGCCAGCATGAAAACTCCGGTCCATTTTCTCATCATGTGCAAACCTCCTGATAATGAAAGATGTGTACTCTGCATTGCATTTTAGACCAACCGACATGCCTGCCAAGGCGCAGGCACGCTTACGCTAACCAAGCATACAAACGATTTCGATACCGATACCGACTGGGAGTGGCTGCCCAATCTGATCCTGATAACTATTAACCAATAACTCATAACAGTTTTTCATACCAAGGAGGCCAACCGCGCATAGACAGGCGAGAGGGTCTTGCCCACCTCCCCTTTCTTGGGGATGAGGAACACAAAACACTTGTTCTGCTCCGGAACCAGGGCCAAATGCCGTATGCCTCGAGGATGAGGATTGTGGGTTATGAAATCCATGAGCTTCTGTCGCATCTGCTCCGACTCGAAGAACAGATCGAAATCCATCCCCTCCCATTCTACGCTTTCCACAGACAGCTTGTGCTTGTTGGTGATCTTTGTCCCGGAAAATCTGGCGTATTCCTTTTCCAAAAGATGAGCTTCCTCACCCGGCCTTTTCTTGAGGTACAGCTCCACAAACAGCCGATCATATTTGCGGATCAGCTTTGATATGGGCAGATAAAGCAGCGAGTGCCTGGGCAGCATGGTGATGGTGGCATCCACTCTGGACAGCCGGGCTTTTTTGCTTTTGATCAACAGATTGGCGTGGTAGCCTATGGCTCCTCCGATATTGGTAAACTGCTGGTCATCGGGCTTGAAAACCCGGACCAAGTCCTCAAAGGCGCTGGCAGAAAGCTCTTTATTCTGTCGTTTTCCCCGGAAATATCCCCAGGTCAAAACCAGAGAAAAGGCCACAAAGAGAATAAAGATTGGCTGGTATATGATCACGTCGTTGTCAGGCATAGGGGGATGTCATGTTTTGGTTTCAAGCAATTCATAAGCAGTTACCAGTCTTCCGGCAGGATTCGTTCCCCAAGATCGTCCATCCCAGCCTTGTTTCCCATATCCTCCAGATTCGGGTTCAATCCAATCCGCCGCAGTTCGACCCCTGGCGCACGAGCCTGCATCTTGGCTTCAACTGTTTGGGCCTGATCAATATGCTCAGTTCGTACCTTGTTGTCGATAAGCAGCCTCAGGGGCAGCCCCAATTCCTCTAACCCGTCTATCAATCGTTCCGACTCTCTGCAGGAGAGCATATCCGGATTAAAGACCACTACTACATGACAGTCATTGCCCCGCAATCTGGTGTCTAGATCCTGATAGGTCTCCTTCAGGGTCCACAATCTGCGCAAAATATCATCATCCTTTTCTTCATAGGCCAAAACGGTCTCTTCTGAGCTGATGGGCCCTTTGATCCTGTGGATAGTGTATCGCTTTTCCAAAATCCGCCGCCTGATGTCGATCAGCCGATCAATCCAGGTCATGCTTATCCGGGGCAGGGCCAAGAACCTCAGGGTCAGGCCGGTGGGAGGGGTATCGAAAATGATGTAGTCAAAGGATGTCTCATTGTTGATGGTTCCCGCGATGCTGGACAGCAGGGCATATTCCTCGATTCCCGGAGAGTACTTCAGGGTGGAGAAATAGCTGTCCAGGTTCAAGGTCTTGAGATAACTGTAGGTGGAGGTCAGGGTCGTGATCTCTTTGCGCAGGTATTCCCGGGACAGCTTGTGCAGGTCAACTTCCTGCAGAAACAGGGAATCCGTCAGCCTGTCCTTCCCTCCAGTCGCCTGGACCCCGAAGATATCCCCCAGGTTGTGGGCCGGATCCAGGGAAACGATCAGGACCCGAGCCTTCTGAGCCAGCTGCCGGGCAGCAGCGGCAGCCGTGGTCGACTTGCCCACCCCTCCCTTGCCGGCAAAAAAGAAGATCTTCATCTAATCGATCCCTAGCGTGCCGCACAGTTCAGCGAGCATGTCCCCGGAATCCCTGGCCCTGCACTGCAGCAGCTCCAGCTCCCGGTCCATGTACGGAAGCAGCTCCACCGCCAGAAAAGAGGGTGGAGCCGGCAATCCGACAAACGACCCCACCACCAGGAGAGCAAAGATATTCTCCAGCTCCCGGCACTCCACTTCGGTCAGAGAAGCCGCCTGTTCCCGGTGAGCGGCATCTATACCCTTGAGCATCTCGCGAACAGCTTGAAATATCCTGGGCGGCATACAACCTGCTTAAAAACGGAACATGCTGTACTTTTTGGTATAATAGCTTTCCAAAAAGCCGATCTGACTCTGTAGATACTCATAGTGCCCGTGTTCCCAATCAGCCAGCTTGAGAAACAACTCTTTGATTCCCTCTTCTTGTGCCTGGTCAGCCATCTCTCTATAGAACTTCTCCGACTCCAGCTCCAGCTTGACCCCGATGGACAAGGCGGACATATCAAAGTCGCTGACTTTCTCCTTGAATTCCCGGGTAAAGATCGGACTTTCTGCATCTTCAAATCGAGCCGGGGCCTCAAACTGGGGCATGGTCAGCTCTTTGGCCCGGGCCAAGTCTTCAGCCATTCGGACCAAGGCGTCGTAATGCTTTTGTTCCTCATCTGCCAGCATTTGAAACACCTGTTTGGCCTTGCTGTCCGCCGTCTTTTCCGCAGCAGCGGTATACAGTTCCCGACCCTCTATCTCACCCTTCATTGCGGTTTGCAACGCTGTTTGAAGATCCATAAGCCCCCCTTGACCCCTCAGTTTCACTGCTCATGATAATGTTCAAACCAGATGAGGGCAGGCATTGCGCGAAGACGCGCAGCACTGCCCCTCCAACGAGGTTCCCGGTTGTCCGCCAAATTCACAAAGCATGCCAAGTCTTGACTCAGTTACCAACCTCCTCCCCTCTCATCTCTGGCTTTTATCTTCTGCCCACCGTTCTCTCTCTTCCCTCCCTCTCTCTCTCAGTCACTCAGTCTTCCGACCTCTGACCTCTGACCTCTGATCTCCGATTTCCGACCTCCGATCTCCGACCTCTGACCTCTGATCTCTGATCTCCGACCTCCGACCTCTGATCTCTGATCTCCGACCTCCGACCTCTGACCTCTGATCTCCGACCTCCGATTTCCGATCTCCGACCTCCGATCTCCGATTTCCGACCTCCGACCTCCGACCTCCGACTTCCGACCTCCGACCTCCGATCTCCGACCTCAGTCTTCACTCACCTTATACGCCTTGGATTTCACGAAATCCCAGATGAACATGAGGTTTAGGACCAGCATAATGCACAGGATGACCATGACCGTCCAGCCTGTAAGCGGCTTGTTGGCGATGGCTCCGGGCTGGACCATGATGACAAACCATACGATGGCAGCCGTCACCGTGACCCAGAGTATCCAGGCCGGAATAACCGCTGAATTGGCAAAATTGGACTTAAGCTTCTTGGCCACATAGGCCGCACCGGCCATAAGGGCGATGGATGCAATCAGCTGATTGGCCGCCCCGAAGGATCCCCATATGACCAGCCAGTTGCCGCTGGCAGCCAGCCAGATCCCGATGGCCGCTGGAATAACCGAGGCCACCCAGGGATTGGTCAGCAGGGAGTACAGCCCTTCCGCCTTGTCCTTGAGGGGCAGGGCCATCTCGGACAGACAATAGCGGGCCAGGCGGTTGGTGGTGTCCAGAGTGGTCATGGCAAATGATGCCACCCACATGCCGGCCACGATTTTGACGATCTTTGTGGGCAGAAATGCCAGCCAGGTGGCATTGACCATGTCGGCGTAGGATTGAACGAAGAGATTGGCCTTGGACAGTCCCACAGAGGCCGAAGCCTTGGTGAACATGGCCCCCCAGTTGTCCGCATTCAGGGTTTCGGCGTCCACCCCGGCATTTTTCAGGGCGGTATACCCGAACCCGGCGATGGCCACAATGACGATAGTGGACAAAAATCCCTCGGTGAACATGGCCCCGTACCCGATAAACAGGGCGTCGCTCTCCTTGGCCAGCTGCTTTGAAGTTGTCCCCGAAGCGACCAGGGAATGGAAGCCGGACAGGGACCCGCAGGCGATCACCAAGGGGATTGCCGGCCAGAACGGCGTTGGCTTGCCCCCAAGAAGGACCGGGGAAAAAGATGAAAAGGCAGGGACTTCAAACCCCTTGAAGGCAAAGACCGCCCCCAGGAATCCCAAGGCCAGACCGGCGTAGAGCAGCCATGAGTTCAGATAGTCTCTGGGCTGGAGCAGGATATTGACCGGGATGGAAGCGGCTATGATGATGTAGAAAAAGAAGATCCACATCCAGGACGTATAGCTCAAGGCGATGCCCTGCAGGGATCCGAGCCAGATGGCGGCGATGAGCATAGCAATGCCCACGACAGTTGCCAGGAGAAAGTTCATTCTGATCCGGTACATCAAAACCCCGAGGATCAGGGCGGCAACTATCTTGAGCACATAAGTGGAGGCGATCTCAGGCGTTTTGACGAACATCCCTCCGACAATGGCGGCAAAGGCGGCCACAACCAGTATGAGCAGAAAGAAGACCAGCCAGTAGAAACCGCGCCCGGTCTTTTTGCCCAGAAGGTCCGAGGCCACAAACTGAATGGACTTGCCGTCGTAGCGGGTGGAGGCCATCAAAGCCAGATAATCGTGGACCGCGCCGATAAAAATATTGCCGAACCAGACCCAGAGCAGTCCCGGCACCCACCCCCAGCAGATGGCCAGGGCCGGGCCAATGATCGGGGCGGCTCCGGCTATGGAGGCGAAATGGTGTCCAAACAGGACTTCTCTCCGGGCAGGGATAAAGTCCACCCCGTCGTAAATGCGTTTGGACGGGGCTTCTGTCTCATCCGTAGCCTTGACCACCTCACGTTCCAGTTTCTTGCCGTAGGTGAAATAAAAAAAGATGTAGAGCAAAAAACCAAGCACAATGATCACGGTCGTCATCGTTCCCCCCCTTTGCACGTAGGTTGGCAGTTCCTTGCCTCAGACCGACCTCGTATCACCCCCTTATCATGTAAATGTTATTGGCTTTTCGACACAGAAAGTGGAATTGCATACATAAGAGTTTGTCGTCTCTTCTGTGTGCCGTAAGCGGCAGGCCCGCACATTTTCTTGGCCCCGTCACCCGGCACTCACATGCATGATAAGCTTTCGTATGAAAAACTGTTATGAGTTAATAGCTGGTATAATCCAAATCGAAATCGGGATCGCTATCGAAATCGAAAGAATATGTCATTCGGTGCAGCAGGAACCCTCAGTTTATGGATATCGATCCCGATCCCGATAGCGATTACGAAACCGAAGAAAGAAAATCACAACAATGGGTAACCACTTTCAATCGGTATCGAAATCGTTTGTATGCTTCGTTAGCGCAAGCGTGCCTGCGCCTTGGCAGGCATGTGGCTTAGAAAATACCGGGCCGAAAGTGGGCTCACAGAAGAGATGGCAAACTCCAAAAATCCACAGGCTACGTTAAAGAACCACGTTATTCCAATGTGCTACACTGGCAATTTCAAAACCACGCGTCATTCGACCTTCAAGCTTCCCCGCCATTCATCCCAGGAAGAAATTTCCAGCTCCTCGGTCAGGGTCTGCAGCTCATCCACGAGCCGAAAGCTCATATCCGGACGGAGGAAGTTGGCCGAACCGATTTGCACCGCCTGGGCCCCGACCAGAATAAACTCCAGTATATCCCTTGCCGAGGATATGCCCCCCAGCCCGATGACCGGAATGCTCACTTCCTGGCAGACCTGGTACACCTGGTGCAGGGCCACCGGCTTGATAGCCGGGCCGGACAACCCACCGTGAATATTGGCCAGCTTCGGACGTCTGGTAGAGATATCTACAGCCATACCGCTAAGCGTATTGATCAGCGAGATGACATCTGCGCCCGCATCCTGCACAGCCACAGCCATGGCCCGGATATCGGTCACATTCGGGGTCAGCTTGACCATGACCGGCTTTGCTCCACTCACGTCCTTCACCGCCCGGCACACAGCTGCCGCCTGTCCCGGGTCCTGGCCAAAAGCCGTTCCCCCTTTGGCCACGTTGGGGCAGGAGACATTGACCTCCAGGCCTGCAATTTCCTCGAACTGGGCCAGGTACGCGCCCAGTTCGGCAAATTCGTCCCTGCTTTGGGCATACAGATTGGCGATGATCGGGGTCTCTTTCCACGGCAGCCCGGGGAGCTTATCCTGCACAAAGCTTGAAGCTCCTATGTTCTGCAGCCCGATGGCGTTGAGCAGTCCGCAGGGGGTTTCCACGATCCGAGGCCCGGGGTTCCCGGAACGGGGTTCAAGGGAGAGCCCCTTGACCACCAAGCCTCCAAGCTTGCGCAGTTCTCCGTACGGGGCATACTCCAGGCCGTAGCCGAAAGTGCCGGAAGCGGTCATAATCGGATTGGACAGCTCCAGTCCGGCCAGATTGCAATGTAGATCCTTCATTGGCGTTCCCGTTGTCTGGTCATATATATTGGCTGCTGTCGATCAGCACAGCATGGCTCTGATAGCCGTTTAGCCCCCCGGCTTGCGGGGCCAAGTTCAAGTCATATCTCCACCGGGCCCAGACCCGGCTGCATTACTAATAAGAGCGAAATGTTCTTTCCATTGCGCTCCCATTACATGAGATTCAGCTCAATTTGAGGGCAAAACAATCTCCGCAGCGTTGAACACCGGGCCCTCGACACAGGCCTGCTTTTGGCCCCCGTCCCTGGTGTGCACAACGCATCCCAGGCAGGCTCCGACCCCGCAGACCATGGTCGTTTCCAGAGAGAGCTGGCAGCTGGCCTCATTTTCCATGACCAGCTCCTGAACCTCTTTGAGGAATGGAACCGGACCGCAGGCCAGAATGGTCCCGTCCCGGGAATAGCCGTCGATCTTTACCTTCAAGGCCTTATGCAGCTTTTTCAAGTCCTTGGCTATCTTATCCTGGAGATTCCAGACCAGGATCGTATCTGCAATTTCCTGGTAGGGATAATTTTTTAGATCGTGGCGGTGTCCGAAAAGAAGTTCCAGATTTCCCGGCTTGGGATGGCTGCGGATGAGGCCCAGAAAGGGGATGACCCCCATGCCGCCGGCCAGAAGAAGGGTCGGTGTCTTCGGATCATAGGCAAAGCCCCGCCCCAGGGGCCCCCAGACGGTCACCGGGTCTTTTGGCTTCAGGGCCGTCATCTGCCGGGTGGCCTTGCCCACTACTTGATAATGGATATGCAGACCTTCCGAGTTCAAATCTGCAATGGAGAACGGCCGAGAGCTGAAGGGATCCAAGGTCCAGGTCTGAGGCCGGAGCATGACAAATTGGCCCGGTGTCCAGTCCCAGTCCGGGGGCTCCAGAACCACGTGGTGGAAGAGTTCCTGGTCTGGAGAGGAGGTGCTGAGAACTGACAGAGTCTGACACGATGGTTGCTGGCGCGGCTTCATTATGTTCCCTCCAAAAACTGTCTGGCCATTGCCCGGCCCTGATCCCCGCCTCCGGCCATACGGGAGAGTTCCTGTTCCACCTCCCGGCCCTGGAGCCTGGTACAAAAAGTAAACGTCTGTTCTTCTTCAATTTCCTTGTATACCTTGAAGTGACATTCGGCCAGGGAAGCGAGTTGGGGCCAATGCGAAATGAGTATGACTTGATGATGGCGGGCCAATTCTTGGATCCGCCGTCCGACTTGCCCCAGGATAAGCCCTCCAATCCCTGCATCCACCTCGTCAAAAAGCAGAGTGGGGAACTCGTCCCCAGCTGTCAGCCCGACCAGGGCCAGCAGGAATCTGGACAGCTCTCCGCCGGAGGCGATTTGATCCAAAGGCTGGGGAGGCTGTCCGGGATTGGGGACCCAGAGCAGACGCCCCTGAATCTCTTCGATTCCAGGGGCCAGCTCGACAGTGGAAAAATCAAATCTGACCTGGACGTCAGAGGAAAAACCCAGCTGCTGCAGCTCATTCTGGAGGCAAGAGCACAGCTTGTCGGCATTACTCCGGCGTGCAGCATTGACTTCATCAATAATATCGGCCAATTGAGAATGGACTTGCTTCAGTTCCCTGTCGATCTGACTGAGCTCCAAATGGCAGGTATCCAGAAAAGACAGGTTGTCCTCAATCTCCCGGTCCAGGTCCAGAAGCTGCTCCAGAGTCCTGTTCATCCGCCGCTGCAGCTGACTGAGCTGCCATAATCTGGATTCAATCTCTTCCAGCTCCCGCTCGCTTTCCTGTCCGCCCGGACCCTGCTTCAGACTGGAGCCGAAATCCATCAACACCTGGCGAACGTCTTCAAGCTGCTGGTCAAAAGGTGTATACTCCCCATCCAGGGAAGCCAAGGTCCGGACTTCCCGCTGCAGATCATGGATACGGTCCACCAGAGCCCCCTGGTCTCCGTACAGGAGATCCAGACAGCTGTTGACTGCTGTTTGGGCCTGCGCCTGGTCCCTCAGGACTTGTTTGCGGTTTTCCAGCTCGTCCATCTCCCCAGGCTTGGGATCAACCTTGCGGATTTCATGTTGCTGGTACTCCAAAAACTCCCGTTTGCTCTCCAGTTCCTGAGTCTTTTCCACAAGGTCCTGTTCTCTGGAGCGCAGCTCCTTGAGCCGAGCAACAAGCTCCTCCCGTTTGCGGCGCAGTTCCTGGGGCAGGTATGTATCCAAAAGCTGCTGGTGATAGGACGGCCTGAGCAGACGCTGCTGAGCATGCTGACTGGTGTGAATGATCAGGCGGGGCCGCATCTGACGCACCTTGTCTTGAGAACTCAACCTGTCGTTGACATAGACGCGGCTGCGCCCGGTTTCAGCCGTTAGCTCCCGGCGCAGAAGGGTCTCGCCCTCCGGAAGCTGAAACACAGCTTCCACCAAGGCCTTTTCCCGACCGGAACGGATCATGCCGGGGCCCAATTTTTCGCCAAGGATGAAATCCAAGGCCCGAAGGATGAAGGATTTTCCTGCTCCGCTCTCTCCAGTCAGGACATTGAGCCCCGGAGCAAACTCCATTTCCAGGTCCTCTATTAGGGCCAGGTTCTGTATACGCAAAAATTCCAGCATGATGAATCTGCTCCTTGCCAATGCAAAGCAGCGTAGCATCTTTTTGGATATTCATCCAGGGACTGACCCAATATTTTGTGAATTTTGGTACAAACAATATCCAGCCCGAGGCTGAAACTCTCTGTTGACAAAAGGGAAAAGATATGATTTGTTTCTTTCTTCGCATGGGGCTGTAGCTCAGTTGGGAGAGCACCTGAATGGCATTCAGGGGGTCAGGGGTTCAAGTCCCCTCAGCTCCACCAAAGAAAATCAAGGGGTTAGGTCGACAAGACCTAGCCCCTTTTTTATTTAAACCCTATCAATATACCCCTCAGATACCCATCAGCTTCCCTTAACATTATTCTCATAATGTTTGTATGAAAAACTGTTATTAGTTATCTGGATCCGATTGGGCAGCCACTCCTAGTCGGTATCGGTATCGGTATCGAAATCGTTTGTATGCTTCGTTAGCGTAAGCGTGCCTGCGCCTTGGCAGGCATGTGGGTTAGTCAATTGCCGCTGCATAAGTAATTTATGCTGGGCAGTCAGATGAGAATACCGGTCAGTCATTCCGATATCCGCATGCCCAATCATTTCCTTTACATCCTTCAGATCGGCACCTGAAAGAACGAGGTTTGAGCAGAATGTGTGCCGCAGATCGTGAAGGGGGGGGAGGAACCCCCAATGGGATTCACTCGGGCCTGCCCCGCCTGCCCTATGAAATACACGTAGTGTCGGCTCTGCCGATTTCATTGGGGTAGCTCAGCCTTGTGATGGTACTGGGGTAGCTCCGGAGATGGTACTGGGGTGGGCAAAAACCTCTTCAAAAGTCCTTGACAAAAACCCGACCCCTGACCTAAATGTTCAGCCGTGAACTTGGATATAAGCTCAAAGCTCAAAGCTCAAAGCTCGAAGCTCAAAGCTCAAAGCTCGAAGCTCAAAGCTCAAAGCTCAAAGCTCGAAGCTCGAAGCTCAAAGCTCGAAGCTCAAAGCTCAAAGCGAATCAGACCAAAATCATCGGCATTTCTAATAGAGATGAGCATCCCCATGTGTCAGGCAAAGAAAGGGTAGAAATGGATTTTGGATTTGAGAATCTGGATGTATGGACCAGATCAGTTGATTTTGCCGTCAAAGTAATTGAGCTTATTGAATCCCTTGATACTCCCAGGAAACATTACAGACTGTTGGAACAAATTGAGGCTTCGTCAACATCCATTGGGATGAATTTGGCTGAAGGTAAGGGCCGATTTTCCAAAAAAGAGTTTATTCAATACTGCTATATTGCCCGAGGATCATTGTATGAAACAATGACCCTCCTTGAAATATTTAGACGGAAGAGATGGATTGCTGATAAAGATTTTGATGCGCTCAAATCAGAGGGCTTGCAAATAGCGTCTATGATCAAAGGCCTGATTAATTCTCTTTATACATCTATGAATAATAAGTAACTTCTTCAGGATTCGAGCTTCTTTACTTCTTTGATTTTCTTTGAACTTTCAGCTTTGAGCTTCTTTCTTTCTGCGGTTTGCTTTCAGCTTCTTTTCTTCTGCGGCTTACTTTGAACTTTCAGCTTTTATCTTTTTTCTTAATCTCTTTCAGCTTTGAGCTTTCAGCTTTCAGCTTTTATCTTTTTT